>NZ_BAOX01000215.1:0-8583 GCF_000813105.1 Rhodococcus sp. BS-15
TCCCGGTCACGCCGTCGACGATGGCGTCACCCAGCCCGCCTGCGGTGGACGCGACCAGCGGGGTGCCCGCAGCCGCTGCCTCGAGCGCGATGATGCCGAAAGGTTCGTATCGACTGGGCAGGACGATGGCGTCGGCCCCGTGCAGCCAGCCGAGTAGTTCGGTGTGGTCGAGATTGCCCAGGAACGACACTGCGCGGGCCACCCGGTGCGTGCGCGCCAGCCCTGCCAACCAGGCGAACTGTGTTCCTTCGCCGGCGATGTGCAGGGTGGTACCCGGGTGGCTTCGTCGGATGCGGGGCAGAGCTGCGATGGCATCCTGGATGCCCTTCTCGTACTCGAGCCGGCCGACGTAAAGCAACTTGGCCGGCTCCGATCGAGGCTCTCGTCGCCGAAAGTGCCAGGTGGATCGGTCGATTCCGTTGCGAATCACCTTCACCGCCGACTCCGATACTCCGAACAGGGTGGTGACCTCGTCCTTCATCGATGCCGAGCAGGTGATCACCGCATCGGAATCGTTGGCGAGCCACCACTCGACGGAGTGCACCTGGCGGTTGACGGGACCGGAGATCCAGCCGCTGTGGCGTCCGGCCTCGGTGGCGTGGATGGTCGAGGCGAGCGGTACGTCGTAGAACTCGGCGAGGGCGATCGCCGGGTGCGCAACGAGCCAGTCGTGCGCATGAACGACGTCGGGTTGCCAGCCGTCGCCCAGACCCGGCTTACCGAGCGCGACGCCGGCACGGACCATCGCGTGTCCCATCGCGAGGGTCCACGCGAGCATGTCCTCCCCGAAGACGAAGTGAGCCGGGTCTTCGGCGACGGCGACGACGAGCACCCCGTCCTCGATGTGGTGAGACGTCGGGTGGGTGGCGGCGTCGGTTCCGGTGGGTCGACGCGACAGAACGACGACCTCGTGCCCGCATCGGACCAGTTCGGTGGCCAGGTGATGCACGTGCCGACCGAGCCCGCCGACCACCACGGGTGGGTACTCCCACGACACCATCAGAATCTTCATCGACGCCCCCCTGCACCTTCTCGCTCGCCGTCACCGTGTGCACCGGGCAGCCGGCGCGCATCCAACGCAGGAAACAGTCCGTCCGCGCGGTTCCATTGCCGAGCCAGTTCGTTCGCCCGGACAGGTGACCCACCTGCGGCCGCGGCCGCGATCTCACGCAGCGCATGTGCATGGACGTGCGCCCGCTCCCGTGCGTAACCTGCGGCGGAATCCTTGCTGACCATGAATGCCCAGTCGCTGGCCACGGCCATCAGTGTCTCACGCAGTATCTGATCGTTGACCCGATTGCGAAGTTCGGGCCCGCCGGCGCGACGCTGTACATCTCGGGCGGTGTCGACGGCGTCGAGTGCGGTCCGAGATACCTCGGAATTGAGCGCGACCAGGTCGGCGACGTCGTCGCCCGCCCACACCCGCCAGTCCTTGCCCGATCCCCACGACGAATCCTGCAGTTCCAGTGGCGCTCCGACGTAACCCTGCTCGCGGGCGTCGCTGAGCGTGCCGACGGTGATGCCGGCCGCCGGAAGCGCGCGCATGAGCTTGCCGAGCCACTGTGGGCCCTCGTGCCACCAGTGTCCGAACAACTCGGTGTCGAATGCCGCCACCACCAGCGCGTCGCGACCGATCCGCTCGGATTCGGAGACCAATCGCCTGCGGACCACATCGACGAAGTCGGCGACGTGACGGTCCACCGTCGCCGCGGCCCGCTCGGGATCGTAGGGAGCCTTGTCGTTCGACGCGACCGAACGGCCGGTGACCCGGGCCGGTTTGAGACCGGTGGCGTGATCGTAGGTGTGGAAATCCCGATAGGAACCGTGGCCGGGATAGCCGGACTTCGGTGACCAGACGCGGTAGCTGACCGGCAGATCGCGTCCGAATGCGACGACATCGGAGTCCCACACCGGCCTGCCGAGGGAGGTGTCTCCGCGCATCGCGGGCCCGTCGACCATGAAGTGCGAGACGCCGGCCGCGGCGTAGTCGGTTTCCATGCCGGGGGTGAATCCGCATTCGGGTGCCCAGATGCCTCGGGGTGTGGTGCCCCACCGGGCGCGGGCGTCGAGCAGACCTTCTCGGAGCGAGAATTCGCGTAGTCGGGGATCGAGCAGCGGCTGGAACGGGTGCGCCAACGGTCCACCCAGCAGTTCGACGGTTCCGGTTTCGACCAGCGGCCGGAGTACCGCCGACCCGCCGTGCCGCCACCGGGACTCGAATCGATCGAGCGCAGCGGCAGAACCTCGGTGTTCACGAACGGACAGGTCGCGGTCCGTTGCCTCGTGGGCTCTGAGCTGCCAGTTCGCGAGCCAGTGGTGCATTCCGGACAGACAGTGCGGATCGTCGAGTTGAGCAGCCAGCACCGGGGTGATCCCCAGCGACAGCACGTTGCTGTGGCCGTCGTCGGCCAGCTGCTCGAGTGCCGCGGTGAGCGGCAGATAGCAGTCGGCCCAGGACTGATACAGCCATTCCTCGCCTACCGGCCAGCGTCCGTGATTGGCCAACCACGGCAGGTGGGAGTGCAGAACGAGAGAGAACATGCCCGGCACGGTGGCACCGGATGTCACCCGATCACCGTGCTCGAGCTCTTGCGGGCGACGGCGACCAGGTCGAGGCTGTCGTCTATGCGGTCGGCCGCGATGTCGAAGTCCTCGATCGAGATGGCCGCGACGTCCTCGGTGAGTTCGGCAGGCCAGGGTTCCCCGGCCAGGGCTCGTTCGATCTGCGCGTCGATGAACGAACCGCCGTGCTTGGCGTCGAGTGCGGCCAGCGTGCGTCCGTGCCGGACTCCGGTGAGTTCGTCGACCTCGAGCCGTGCGTCCACGAGAAGCTCGGTGAGTTCGGCCGCGTCGAGTTCGCGAGTGTGGAACGGGTTGAGCGGGGTGTCGCGGCCTGGCGAGAAGGTGATGCGGTTGGGAGTGCTGATCAACAGAATGCCCCCGGGCGCGAGCACCCGGTGCACTTCGGCGAGGAACGCACCTTGATCCCAGAGGTGCTCGATCACCTGGAAATTGACGACCACGTCGATCGAGGAATCGGCGACGGGAAGGCGGTCGAGGTTGCCACGCAGCATCGTCACCCTGGGGTAGCGGGCATGCACGTGTGCGGCGGCCGACGCGTCGTAGTCGAGACCGAGAACATTCGTCGCGACACCGGCAATCATGTTGGCTCCGTAGCCTTCTCCCGATCCCGCTTCGAGCACCGTTCGGTCGCGGCAGCGCTCGACGAGTGCGCGGTAGACCACCTCGTGTCGGCGGAACCAGTAGTTCTCCTCGGCGATCCCGGGCACGGTGCGCTCCCCGGTGAGGGGGAGTGGTTCCGGTGCCGGTGCCTGAGCCGATGAATCGTTCACCGACGAAAGGTTAGTGGAGGCGCAGGAGAGGTAAGCCAACGTGGTCTCCATAACAGTCGGGGTGCAGATGTATGGTCGGACAGGCAAGGAGGTAAGTTACCCACCAGTAACTACGGTGAGGTAACCTCGTCCCAGACCGTAGAACTGCACGAACCGTTAGAACACTCACGATCAGCAGAACATGACCAGGAGGTCGACGCAGACCCATGACGAACATCGTTGTTTTGATCAAGCAGGTTCCAGACACGTGGTCCGAGCGCAAGCTCACCGACGGTGACTACACCCTCGATCGCGAGGCCGCCGACGCCGTCCTCGACGAGATCAACGAGCGGGCCGTCGAAGAAGCGCTGCTCATCAAGGAAGCCCAGGGCGGTGAGGTCAAGGTTCTGTCCGCAGGCCCCGATCGCGCCACCGATGCCATCCGCAAGGCCTTGTCGATGGGTGCAGACAGCGCAGTGCACCTCAACGATCCGACCCTGCACGGCTCCGACGCGATCCAGACCGGATACGCGCTGGCCGCAGCGCTCGGCAACGTCGCATTCGAGAACGACGAGCCGGCCGATCTCATCATCGCAGGCAACGAGGCCACCGACGGTCGCACCGGTGCCGTTCCTGCGATCATCGCCGAGTACCTGCAGATCCCGGCCCTGACTCAGATGCGCAAGCTCACCGTCGCCGACGGCAAGGTCACCGGCGAGCGGGAGACCGACGAAGGCATCTTCGGCCTCGAAGCCGCGCTTCCCGCCATCGTGAGCGTCACCGAGAAGATCAACGAACCGCGCTTCCCGTCGTTCAAGGGCATCATGGCCGCCAAGAAGAAGACGGTGCAGACCATCACGCTCGCCGACATCGGTGTCGAGGACGGCATCGTCGGCGTCGACAACGCGGGAACGACCGTCACGTCGTCCACCCCCAAGCCTCCCAAGACTGCAGGCGAGCGGCTCACCGACGAGGGCGACGGCGGCGACAAGATCGCCACCTACCTCGTCGGCCAGAAGATCATCTGATCCCGCCCCACCGAGCAATCGAAGACAAACGAGGAGCAAGTCATGGCAGAAGTACTCGTGCTCGTGGAGCACGTCGAGGGAACACTGAAGAAGGTCAGCCACGAGCTGATCACCGCCGCTCGTGCGCTGGGTGAGCCGTCCGCGGTCGTCACCGGCCCGGTCGGCACCACCGACAAGGTCGCCGACGCGCTGACCGAAGCCGGTGCCGAGAAGATCTACGCCGCCGAATCCGATGCAGTCGACGGATTCCTCGTCACCCCGAAGGTCGACGTGCTGTCGGCACTCGCGGAGTCGGTCTCGCCGGCAGCGATCATCACCGCGGCCACGATCGAGGGCAAGGAAGTTGCGGGTCGACTCGCAGCACGCCTCGGCTCGGGCTACCACAACGACGTCGTCGCACTGAACGGCGACGGCAGTGCCGTCTACTCCATCTTCGGTGGCGCGTTCACCGTCGAGGCCAAGGCCAACGGCGACGTTCCGGTCATCTCGCTGCGCCCCGGTGCAGTAGAGGCCGAGCCGAAGGCAGGAGCGGGCACCCGCGAAACCGTCGAGGTCCCCGCGCAGGAAGAAGGGGCCGTCAAGGTCACCTCGCGTGACCCGATCGTCGGCGGCGACCGTCCGGAGCTCACCGAGGCATCGGTCGTCGTCTCCGGCGGACGTGGTGTCGGCAGTGCCGACAAGTTCTCCGTCGTCGAGGAGCTCGCCGACTCGCTCGGTGCCGCAGTCGGTGCCTCGCGCGCCGCTGTCGACTCCGGCTACTACCCCGGCCAGTTCCAGGTGGGTCAGACGGGCAAGACCGTCTCCCCGCAGCTGTACGTTGCCCTGGGTATCTCCGGAGCCATCCAGCACCGTGCAGGCATGCAGACCTCGAAGACGATCGTCGCGGTCAACAAGGACGAGGAAGCACCCATCTTCGAGATCGCCGATTACGGCATCGTCGGTGACCTCTTCAACGTCGCACCGCAGCTGACCGAAGCAGTCAAGAAGCACAAGGGATAGCTTCGATCGCTGTTCCCACACAGGCCCTCACCGCCCGCGCGGTGGGGGCCTGTCGTGTCCAGTAGCGCAACCTTGTTCACGCAAACTCTTCCGACACGTTTCCCTGACGATGCCCGGTAGCCTTCCCCGCTCGTTAGACACACCTCATGACCACTTCCGTCATGAGCTCGACTGCATCGATCGTCCCGGCCACCGACCGCTACTCGCTGGTGTTGTCCACCGACCCGGAGCACCGACTCGCGGCGCAGCGTCTGCGCTACGAGGTGTTCGCTTCCGAGCCGGGGTTTTCCATTCCCACCGACACCGACGGCCTCGACGCCGATCGGTTCGACGAATTCTGTGATCACCTGCTCGTTCGTGACCAGTGGACCGACACGTTCGTCGGCTGCTACCGCATGTTGCCGCCGCAGGCCGCCGTGTCCGCCGGCGGGTATTACACGGCAACCGAATTCGATATCTCCGCGCTCGATCCCGTCGGCATGAACATCGTCGAAATGGGAAGGGCTGCAGTTCATCCCGATCATCGCTCCGGGTCCGTGCTCGGGCTGATGTGGGCCGGAATCCTGCACTACCTCGATGTGACGGGATACGAGTGGGTGATGGGCTGCGTGTCGGTGCCCATGCAGTCGGCATCAGGGGACCCCATCGGGGCCAACGTACGCAGTGTTCGAGACCGCTTGTTGGGCAAGCACGCTACGCCGCTCGACCGTCGGGTCCGGCCGTACTCTCCGGTCGTCGTCGACGGGGTGGATCTGATCGACATCGAACCCGCGAAGCGAACGTCGATGCCGCCGTTGATGAACGGCTACCTCCGGCTCGGTGCCTCCATCTGCGGTGAGCCGGCTCATGATCCCGAATTCGGTGTCGCCGATTTCGTCGCGTTGCTCGGGCTGCACGAGACCAACACTCGCTATCTCGACCGCTTGCGTTCGGCAGCAACGACGTTCGAGTCGGGTGTCCGGTGACACGACCGATCGTGCACGCGTGGATGCCGTCGTCGCCGTGCAGTGACGGCTGTCTGCCGAAGAACCCACCGACAGTGGGACGAATCGTCCTCGCGCTCCGAATCGTACTGGCGTTGGCGGCGTTCGGGTTGCTGCCGGTGTTGGTCGTCCTCGGGGTTCCGTTCCCGCGGGTTCGCCGGTCGCTGACGCGGATCGGTGCTCGCACTCTGCTGTTCGCCATCGGGATCGACCTGACCGTGCTCGACGCTCGCTCGGAGCGGGAACGCTCCCGTACCGCCGCAGGTGCACTGCACGTCGCCGGTCACATCTCCTGGACCGACGTCGTGGTGCTCACCGCGGTACAGCCGTCGACCTTCGTCGCGCGTGCCGACCTGATCGACTGGCCGGTGCTCGGTCGCCTCGCGCGGGCCATGAAGGTACTTCCGATCGATCGAGCTCGACTGCATCAGCTCCCCGGCGTCGTCGATCAGGTGGCCGATCGTGTTCGCGCCGGCGGATCGGTCGTCGTCTTCCCCGAGGCCACCACCTGGTGTGGTCGCGCCTACGGCTCGCTACGGCCTGCGCTGCTTCAGGCCGCGATCGATTCCGAGACCTGGGTGCAGCCGATTCGGCTGCGCTACCTCGACCGGACCGGCGAGCAGACCACCGCCACGTGCTTCGTGGGGGGACGAAACGATCGGCGCGTCCATCGGCCGGATCTTCCGACTGCGCGGACTGCGTGCCGAGGTGGAGTTCACGGCCCCGGAGGCACCCGGCGGCGATCGCCGCGACCTCGCTCGACGATGCGAGGTCGCGATTCGACGCGATGACGTCTACGACCCCACCGTGCACGAGGTGATGGCCGAGGCCGAACGCAGCCCGATGCCGCCGACGGTTGCGGCGGCCTGACCGAGCATCGATCACCGTGACCGCGGACCCACCTCGCGCAGGTAGGTCCGCGGTCACGGCAGCGGGTATCGTCTAGCCTGTTATGCCTTCTGTGCGCAGTACGACTGCTCCCGTCCCGCCGCGGCCACCGGTGTACCTCGATCACGCAGCGACGACCCCGATGCTGCCGAGCGCGATCGAGGCGATGACCTCTGTGTTCGCCACGGTGGGCAACGCGTCCTCGCTGCACACCTCAGGTCGGTCCGCTCGGCGTCGAGTGGAGGAATCTCGCGAGTCGATCGCCGCGGACCTGGGCGCGCGCCGTCCGAGGTGATCTTCACCTCCGGCGGCACCGAGAGTGACAACCTCGCCGTCAAGGGCATCTTCGCGGCCCGTCGAGACTCCGATGCCGCACTGACCAGGATCATCGCCAGCTCGGTGGAGCATCACGCGGTGCTCGACGCAGTCGAGTGGCTCGTCGCACACGAAGGTGCGAGTGTCACCTGGCTCCCGGTCGACACCGAGGGGCGGGTCACCCCGGATACGCTGCGCGCCGAGCTGGCCCTGCATGCCGACGAGACTGCGCTGGTCACCGTGATGTGGGCCAACAACGAGATCGGCACCGTCATGCCGATCGCCGAGCTGGCAGCCGTGGCCGCCGAATACGGGGTCCCGATGCACAGCGACGCGGTCCAGGCGGTGCCGCATCTGCCCGTCGGATTCTCCGCGAGCGGTCTGTCCGCGCTCAGCATCGCCGCACACAAGTTCGGTGGACCGCAGGGCGTCGGAGCGCTGTTGCTCGGCCGCCAGGTCCCGTGTGTTCCGCTGTTCCACGGCGGGGGACACGAGCGAGACGTTCGATCCGGCACCCCGGACACTGCAGGCGTCGTCGCGATGGCGGCTGCATTGCGGTCGACGGTCGAGAACTCGGCGCGGCACCGCGCAGAACTGAGAGCACTGCGCGATCGGTTGATCGTCGGAATCAGAGACGCCGTTCCCGACGCCGTCCTCAACGGCCCGGAAGGCGACGACCGGCTGGCCGGGAACGTGCATTTCACCTTTCCCGGGTGCGAGGGTGATTCGCTGTTGATGCTCCTCGACGCGGCGGGGATAGAATGCTCGACGGGCTCGGCGTGCACTGCGGGTGTGGCCAGCGCCAGTCATGTACTGATTGCGCTCGGGTGCGATCCGGCCGTCGCCCGCGGATCACTGCGGTTCTCGCTGGGGACCGGCTCGTCCGAATCGGACGTCACCACTGTGCTTGCGGCTCTGCCGCAGGTCGTCGAACGTGCTCGCGCCGCCGGACTGGCCGGCGTCGGAGCTCGAGGAGGAAATCGCTGATGCGTGTTCTGGCTGCTATGAGCGGCGGAGTCGACTCGGCCGTTGCCGCGG
>NZ_BAOX01000214.1:0-8674 GCF_000813105.1 Rhodococcus sp. BS-15
CGAGCCACCGGGCGAGTTGATGTACATCGTGATGTCTCGGTCGGGATCGAGGCCCTCGAGCACCAACAGCTGCGCCATGACGTCGTTTGCGGACGCGTCGTCGACCTGGACGCCGAGGAAGATGATGCGCTCCTCGAACAGCTTGTTGTACGGGTTCGATTCCTTCACGCCGTAGCTGGAGTGCTCGACGAAGGAGGGCAGGATGTATCGGGAGGACGGCAGCTGATTGGGGTCGAACAGGTTTGTCATCGTTTCTCCAAGATGTAAGTGATCGAGGGTCGCCGGGAGCGGCCGATTTACTCGCCGATTCCGCCGGCCTGCCGCGCACGGCTGACGACGTGATCCACGAACCCGTATTCCTTGGCGGCCTGCGCCGTGAACCAGCGGTCACGATCGGAGTCTTCGGTGATCTGCTCGACGGTCTGACCCGTGTGCAGGGCGATCAGCTCTGCCATCTCGCGCTTGGTGTGCGCGAACTGCTCGGCCATGATGGCGATGTCGGAGGCGCTGCCGCCGATACCGGCCGAAGGCTGGTGCATCATGATGCGCGCGTGCGGCAGGGCGTAACGCTTGCCCTTGGCACCGGCCGAGAGCAGGAACTGCCCCATCGAGGCAGCCAGGCCCATTCCGTAGGTCGCGATGTCGCACTCGGCGAATTCCATCGTGTCGAAAATGGCCATACCCGCGGTGACCGAGCCACCGGGCGAGTTGATGTACAGCGCGATGTCGCGGGTGGGGTCCTCGGCCGAGAGCAGCAGGATCTGAGCGCACAACTTGTTGGCGATGTCGTCGTCGACCTGGGTACCGAGGAAAATGATGCGGTTTTGAAGCAGACGCTCGTACACGGAGTCGCTGAGATTCAGCCCTGCTGCAGCCGAAGTCATGACGGGACTCTGCTGGTGCGAAGCCGCCGGATTCTGAACAGTCACGGTACCTGCCTTTTCCATAACAAATCGTTGGTTCCTGACACAGACACTAACGAAAGACGGCGGCCCCGGAGTCCCGGAACCGCCGTCGTTCGCTGTGAGCGTTACTTCTCTTGTTCGCCCTCGGAAGAATCTGCTGCTTCGACCTCGTCGGGAGCATCGGCGGGGCTGCCGAACAACTCCGCGGTGTCGACGCTCGCGCCGGTGGTGTCGGTCACGGTGACGCGCTCGACGACCGAAGCCAGCGCCTTACCGCGCTTGACATCGGCGAACACGGCACCGAGCTGGTTGGCCTGCTGCACCTGCTGAATGAACTGCTCGGGCGGCATGCCGTAGCGCTGCGCCTGGAAGATGATCCGCTCGGTGAGCTCTTCCTGCCCGACCTGCGTGTTCTCTGCTTCGGCGATCGCGTCGAGAAGGAGCTGGGTACGCACCGACTTCTCGGCACCTTCCTTGACGTCCTTGTCGAACTCCTCGCGGCTCGAACCCTGCGACTCGAGCAGCTCGGCGAGTGCTTCCTCGTTGTGGTCGAGGCCGTGGATGGCCTCGTGCACCTGGGAATCGACCTCGGCCTTGACGACAGCTTCGGGAGCCGGAATCTCGAGCGTCTCGAGCAGCGTCTCGAGCACCTTGTCGCGGATCTGACCGGCCTGCTCGACCTTCGCGACCCGTTCGACGCGCGTCTTCAGATCGGCCAGCAGCTCGTCGAACGTGTCGAACTCGCTGGCCAGCTGAGCGAACTCGTCGTCGGCCTCGGGCAGCTCGCGCTCCTTGACGGACACGACCTTGACCGTGACGACGGCTTCCTTGCCTGCGTACTCACCGGCGACCAGAGTCGAGGTGAACTCCTTCGACTCGTCCGCGGAGACGCCGATGATCGCGTCGTCGAGTCCCTCGATGAGCTGGCCGGAGCCGACCTCGTGGGACAGTCCGCTCGCGGTTGCCTCTTCCACGTTCTCGCCTTCGACGGTGGCCGAGAGATCGATCGAGACGAAGTCGCCCGACTGTACGGGACGATCGACACCGGTCAGGGTGCCGAAACGCTGGCGCAGCGACTGCAGCTGCTCGTCGACGGCCTCGTCCTTGATCTCGAGCGGATCGACGACGACGCTGATGGTCGAGTAGTCGGGCAGCTCGATCTCGGGGCGGACGTCGACCTCGGCGGTGAACGTGAGCTCGGTGCCGTCCTCGATCTTGGTGATCTCGATCTCGGGCTGGCCGATGACCTTGACCTTCTCGTTGGTCACGGCCTCGGAGTAGCGGGCGGGAAGAGCGTCGTTGACGACCTGCTCGAGAACCGCACCACGGCCGACGCGAGCCTCGAGCAACTTGGCCGGAGCCTTGCCGGGACGGAAGCCGGGGAGGCGGATCTGCTGAGCCAGAGCCTTGTACGCGCGGTCGAAATCAGGCTTGAGCTCCTCGAAGGGCACCTCAACGTTGATACGGACTCGCGTCGGGCTCAGCTGCTCGACGGTGCTCTTCACGGGACATGCTCCTTCTGGTGGTTCTTGCTTGCTGGTGGTTCTGGCTTGCTGTCTGATCTCGCTCGCCACGAACACGGCGAGCCGTGCCTGCGGCTCTCTTTTGTCGGGGTGACAGGAATTGAACCTGCGACCCTCCGCTCCCAAAGCGGATGCGCTACCAAGCTGCGCCACACCCCGTCGTACGGACACCATTGAACAGCAACCGATAGTAGCCCCCAGTGGGCGCCCCACCGATGACGTTCGGACGAACCGCTCGCGGCGGGCCGGTTTGGAATCCGGCGGCGGCGTTGGGTACAGTCTTGAAACGCAGGCGACGGAACTGGCGATCCCACGACTGTTGTTTGCATGCCGATGTAGCTCAATGGTAGAGCCCCTGTCTTCCAAACAGGCTACGCGAGTTCGATTCTCGTCATCGGCTCCATCGAAAAGCCCCGCACTGTCAGTGCGGGGCTTTTTCGTGTCCGCGTACCCTGGATGGTGTCCGAATTGTCCGTACGAACCGGGCATGCACCGTCGGCGGAAGGTCCGCAGTGGAAATCGTCCTGATCGTCATCGTCATCGCCGCAGTGGCCCTGTTGGTGCTGCGAAACAAGAAGAACTCCGCTGCGGCGGCCGAAACCGCGCTGGCCGACGCCAAGGCCGATGCCCGCCAATCGATCGAACGCCTCGGCGGTCAGGTCTACAACCTGATCGGCACGGATACACCGTCCAAGCAGGCCTTGGCCGACGCGTCCGAACGCAACATCGCCGCCGGTTCGCAGATCGATCAGGCCACCACTCCCGAACAGGCCCGACTGGCCAAGCAGACGGCGCTCGAGGGGCTCTACTACATCCGTGCCGCGCGCCTGGCGATGGGCATGGACCCGGGCCCGGAGGTGCAGGGCATCGACGGCCAGCAGCAGGCGGGGCGAGTCACCGAGGATCGCAAGGTCGACTTCGAGGGCCGTGAGATCGCGGCGTCACCGGATCCGTCCGATCGCACCCCGAACTACTACCCGGGTGGCCGAGTCGCCGGCCGTCCGGTACCCGCAGGTTGGTACTCCGAGCCCTGGTGGCGTCCGGCCCTGGTCGCAGGTGCCTGGGGAATGGGGTCGATGTTCCTGTTCTCGGCCATGTTCTCCGGCATGGCCGGGGTTCCGGAAGAGACTGCGGCCGGCGGCGACACGGGAGCCGACGGCGGGGGGCGATGGGTCCGGCGACGACTACTCCGGCGGCGACACGGAATACGGTGCCATGGACGACGGCGGCGGTGGAGGCATGTTCGACGGCGGAGGCGATTTCGGCGGTGGAGGCGACTTCGGCGGGTTCTAGGTCGCCTGACAGACCGGGCACCAGAACAGGTTTCGAGCCTGCATCACCGAGTGCAGGATGTCGGCTCCGCACACTCGGCAGGGATATCCCTGCCTGCGGTAGACGTACGAGCGCGGTCGCCGGGCACCGTAGGTGTCGCCGTGATCGTCCACTGGTCGGATGGTGATGATGCGACCGCGTCGGACACCGATCTTCATCAGTTCGACGAGGTCGAACCAGATCGCGTCCCACTCGGATCGGTCGAGGTCCTTGCCCGGGCGCATGGGGTTGATCTCGTGCCGGAACAGAATCTCGGCGCGGTAGACGTTTCCGACGCCGGCGAGCACCTTCTGATCCATCAGCAACGTGCCGATTGCTGTGCGCGACTTGGAGATTCGTGCCCACGCCCTCTCCGGGTCGGCGTCCTTACGCAGCGGGTCCGGTCCCAACCGCGCCACCAGAGCGTCGACCTGCTCTTCGGTGTAGATCTCGCAGGCCGTGGGGCCGCGCAGGTCGGTTCCGTATTTCTCCCCCACCATGCGCAGCCGCACGGCACCCACCGGATCGTCCAGTGGCACGGCCTGTTCGGTGAACTTCCCGTACAGGCCGAGATGGATGTGCACGATCAGATCGGACTCGTATCGGTGCAGCAGATGCTTGCCCCAGGCCTCGGCCCTCTCCAGTACGAGACCGTCGATCAGCGCGGCACCGGAGGTGAAGCGCCCCTGCGGGCTACTCACCTCGACCGGTGCCCCACCGAACCGACGTTGATGCAACCGAGCCAGTCGGTGCAGGGTGTGCCCCTCGGGCACCTACTCGGGCTTTCCCGGCACGACGGGTGCCTCGCCGCTGCGCTCGTACTCGGACAGGATGTCGATGCGGCGCTGGTGGCGCTCCTCGCCCGAGAACGGAGTACCGAGGAAGGCATCGACGATGGCGAGGGCTTCCGGAAGGGTGTGCATGCGGCCACCGATGCCGATGAGCTGGGCGTCGTTGTGCTCGCGCGCCAACTTGGCGGTCTCGACGCTCCACGCCAGCGCGCAGCGAGCGCCCGGCACCTTGTTGGCTGCGATCTGCTCGCCGTTTCCGGAACCGCCGAGCACCAGCCGCGGCTACCCGGGTCGGCGACGACGCGGCGTGCTGCGTCGATGCAGAATGCCGGGTAGTCGTCGACGGGGTCGTAGTCGAAGGCACCGCAGTCGACGGGCTCGTGCCCGGTTGCCGTCAGGTGTTCGATGATCTGATTCTTGAACTCGAGGCCGGCGTGGTCGGCACCCAGGTATACGCGCATGCCTAGAGTCTGACAGGTGAACTCCGAAGCCGAGAAATTCGCCGGTGTGGACGGCGCGAAAGGCGCGTGGGTGGTCGCGTTCTTCGCCGAGGCGACGGTGACGTGGATCGAGTGTGCGTCGGTGACGGAGGTGCTCGAGGTGACACGGGACTGCGCACGGGTGGGCGTCGACATGCCGCTGTCGTTGCCCGAACACGGCTATCGCCTCGGCGAACTGGAGGCGAAGACGTTTCTCGGTACAGCGCGGAGTTCGATCTTTCACACGCCGGTCGTCGACGTACTCGCCGCCGAGTCGTATCCCGAAGCGTGTGCCGTTTCTCGGCAGCTCACCGGCAAGGCGATCAGCAAGCAGACGTGGCACATCCTGCCTTCCGTGAAGGCGTGGCGCGATGCGGACTTCGACCCGGACAGGTACGTCGAGGTACATCCCGAATGCTCGTTCCGGGCCATGTCACCGACGACGACGTTCGCGTCGAAGAAGACCGGCCGGGGCGTCGGGCAGCGGTTGTCCGCCCTGATGCGCTGGAGCGAACACGTGGATCTGGCGGATCTACCGCCAGGACCCGCCGTCGACGACTTCCTCGACGCGGCCGCAGCGGCGTGGTCGGCAAGGCGATTTCACGTCGGCGAGCATCTGACGTTCGGTACCGAGGACGGCTCGGATCGGATCGTGGCCTAGCGCCCCTCGTGCGTGAAAGCTCGACTCCTACTACGAGTTTCCACGCACGAGGGCAGCGCTGTCAGTCGAACTGCGGGTCCTCGTTGCGGCTGCGCTTGAGCTCGAAGAAGTGCGGGTACGACGCGAAGATCACCGATGCGTCCCAGAGTTTGCCTGCCTCTTCGCCGCGCGGGATCCGGGAGAGTACAGGGCCGAAGAAGGCAACGCCGTTGACGTGAATGGTCGGGGTGCCGACATCAGGTCCGACCTTGTCCATACCGGCATGATGACTGGTCCGCAGGTCCTCGTCGTAGTCCGTGCTCTCGGCGGCCTTCGCCAGGTCACCGGGCAGGTCCAGTTCTGCCAACGACTCCGCGATCACGACGTCGAAATCCTTGTTGCCCTCGTTGTGAATTCGCGTTCCCATGGCCGCATACAGCGGCGCGAGGATCTCGTCACCCTTCAGCTTGGCTGCGGCGATCGCCACGCGGACCGGCCCCCATGCCTTCTTCATCATCGCGGCGTACTCCTCGGGCAGATCGCGACCCTCGTTGAGCACCGCCAGGCTCATGACGTGGAAGTTCACGTCGATGTCTCGCACCTGCTGCACCTCGAGAATCCACCGCGAGGTGATCCAACACCACGGGCACAGTGGGTCGAACCAAAAATCCGCAGTGTCTTTCTGTCCTGAACCGGCCACTGTCCTACTCCTTGGAAGTCGAGGTCAACGTCTCTTCATTGCGTAACAACCGCCCACCGCGCAGACATTCCACACGGCCCGTCGGCCAGCGCGGGATACGCGTGACGTGATGGGATGGAAGGCACTATCCATAACTACACGAAGAGGTGTCGACTGAAGTGGTTGCTCCCAACCTGACGCGTGACCAAGCCTCCGAGCGCTCGGCGATCATCGGGGAAACGAAGTACGCGATCGTTCTCGATCTCACCGACGGCGAGGGCAATCCGGGCGAGAAGACCTTCCGCTCGCTCACCACCATCACGTTCGCGGCCACCGCCGGGGCGTCGACTTTCGTCGACGTCATCGCGGGCACGATCCGCTCCGCGACGCTCAACGGCACCGATCTCGATATTGCGAACTACGACGAGTCGACGGGCATCGCTCTCGAGAATCTCGCCGAACACAACGAACTCGTCATCGATGCCGACTGCATCTACTCGCACACCGGCGAGGGCCTGCACCGTTTCGTCGACCCGTCGGACGGTTCGGTGTACCTGTACTCGCAGTTCGAGACCGCCGACGCCAAGCGCATGTTCGCCTGCTTCGATCAGCCCGATCTCAAGGCCACCTTCGATCTGAAGGTCACCGCTCCCGAGAGCTGGACCGTGATCTCCAATGCCGCGCACGGTGCCGAGCCCGCCGCGGGAGAGCACGTGTTCGACACGACCCCGCTGATGAGTACCTACCTCGTCGCACTGATCGCCGGACCGTACGCGGAGTGGACCGACTCGTACACCGACGATCACGGCACTATCCCGCTCGGAATATACTGCCGCGCAACGCTTGCCGAGCACATGGACGCGGAGCGCCTGTTCACCGAGACCAAGCAGGGCTTCGGTTTCTACCACGAGAACTTCGGCACCCCGTACGCATTCGGCAAGTACGACCAGCTCTTCGTGCCTGAGTTCAATGCCGGTGCGATGGAGAACGCCGGTGCCGTCACGTACCTCGAGGACTACGTCTTCCGGTCCAAGGTGACACGCGCCTCCTACGAGCGTCGCGCCGAGACGGTGCTGCACGAGATGGCGCACATGTGGTTCGGCGACCTGGTGACCATGACGTGGTGGGACGACCTGTGGCTCAACGAGTCCTTCGCCACGTTCGCATCGGTGCTGTGCCAGTCCGAGGCAACCGAGTACACCAACGCGTGGACCACCTTCGCCAATGTCGAGAAGGCCTGGGCCTACCGCCAGGACCAGTTGCCGTCGACGCACCCCATCGCCGCGGACATCCCCGATCTGGCCGCCGTGGAGGTCAACTTCGACGGCATCACCTACGCCAAGGGCGCAAGTGTGCTCAAGCAGCTGGTGGCCTACGTCGGCAAGGAGGACTTCCTCGCCGGGTTGCGGGCGTACTTCGTCGATCATGCCTTCGCCAACGCCACGTTCTCGGATCTGCTTGCCGCTCTGGAGAAGTCGTCGGGACGCGATCTCTCCGATTGGGGTGCCCAGTGGCTGCGCACCACCGGCCTGAACACTCTGAGCCCCGACTTCGACGTCGACTCGGATGGCAAGTTCACCCGGTTCGCAGTGTCGCAGACCGGCGCAGCACCGGGCGCAGGCGAGCGTCGCGTACACCGCATCGGCGTCGGTATCTACGACGACGTCGACGGCAAGCTGGTGCGCACCGACCGCGTCGAACTCGACCTCGACGCTGCAGAGTCGACGAATGTCGACGCGCTGGTGGGTGTCTCGCGCGGCAAGCTCGTGCTCGTCAACGACGACGATCTGACGTACTGCGCGGTGCGTCTCGACCCGGATTCGCTCGACGTCCTTCTCTCTCGAATCGGCGACATCGCCGAACCACTCCCCCGCACCCTTGCGTGGTCGGCGGCCTGGGAGATGACTCGATCCGCCGAGATGAAGGCGCGTGACTTCGTGGCCCTCGTCCAGCGCGGAATCGGCGGTGAGACGGAAGTGGGTGTGGTGCAACGTCTTCTGGTGCAAGCCCAGACCGCTATCTCCAGCTACGCCGATCCGGCATGGGCGGCCGAGCACGGTACCCCCGAGTTCGCCGATGCACTGCTCGAATTGGCGCGCAGCGCCGAAGCAGGCTCGGATCACCAGCTGGCCTTCGTCAATGCTCTCACCGGCACCGAACTCGGCGACCGTCACATCGGCGTGCTGAGGGCTCTGCTCGACGGTGATGTCGAGGGGCAGTCTCTGGCCGGCCTCGGCGTGGATACCGATCTACGCTGGCGCATCGTCACGGCGCTGGCCGGTGCCGGTGCGATCGACGCCGACGGCGTGGACTCACCGGTGATCGACGCCGAGGCGGCCGAAGACA
>NZ_BAOX01000213.1:0-8692 GCF_000813105.1 Rhodococcus sp. BS-15
GGTTCGTCGTCGACGATCAGCACCCGGATCACGAGGCAGCTCCCGGAATGGTCGCAACCAGGACCGATCCGTACGTCACTTCCGAGGTCAAGGTGCCTCGATGGCGCGTGATCACCTGGGTCACCAGGGCGAGGCCGAGCCCGCGGGAGCCGGACTTGGTCGAGTAGCCGCGCCGCAGAGCAGCTTTGAGCGTTTCGGGCGGCATTCCCGGACCGCTGTCGGCGACCCGGACGACGAGTTCACCATCGGCGTCGCGGACCGTCACTTCGACCCAGGGCTGGTCGGATTCTTTCGAGGCATCGATGGCATTGTCTATCAGATTGCCTACCAGCGTGACCAATTCACGTGCCGTGAGCACACCCTCGTGCTCCATCGCCGTGTCGTCGGTGATCGTCAGTTCCACGCCCTGCTCGGCGGCCTGACTGACCTTGCCCAGCAGCAGCGCAGCGAGCGCAGGTTCGCTCACCGCGTTCATCAGACGATCGATGAGGGCCTGCGAGAGTTCCAGATCGGCCGTCGCGAATTCGACTGCTCCTCGGGTCGGCCGAGCTCGACCATGGTGATGACGGTGTGCAGCCTGTTCGCCGACTCGTGAGCCTGCGAACGCAGCGACTCCGCGAAGCTGCGCACCGAGTCCAATTCACCCATCAACGAACGCAATTCGGTCTGATCGCGAATCGTCAGCACATTGCCCAGGCGTCGGCCTCCCACATCACCGGATCCTGATTGACGACGAGTACGCGATCCTTCGTCAGATGCAATTCGCCGCGCACGATGCCGGTGTCCATCTGCTGCATCGACTCCGGCAACGACGCGAACGAGACCGGGCCCTCGGGTAGATCGAGGAGCGTCGGGCCTCGTCGTTGACCAGCTCCGCTTCGTCGCCGCGGCCGAACACCAACAAGCCTTCACCGATCGAATGCAGCACCGCGTCGTGATGCTCGTACATCGTGCGCAGTTCCGCCGGTGCCATTCCCAGTGTCTGACGCCTGAGCCGGCGGCTGAGCAGCGTCGATCCCGCTGCGGCGACGACGAAGGCGGCGAGCACGACCCCGATGATGAGAGGGAGGCCCTGGATGAACTGATCACTGATCTTCTGGCGAGTGACGCCGGCGGAGACGAGGCCGACGATCTCACCTTCCGTATCTGTGACCGGGGTGACCGACCGGATCGACGGCCCGAGTGAACCCACGTACGTCTCGGTGAACGTCTCGCCCAACAAGGCGCGATCGATGTTGCCGCTGAACGGTTTACCGATCAGGTCGACGGTCGTGTGCGTGAAACGGGTCCGATCCGGTGCCATGACGACGATGAAATCGACACCCGTGACCTGACGGATCTTCTCCGTTTCCGGCTGCAGACGCGACGTCGGATCGTCGGATTCGATCGCAAGAGGCGTCGACGGTTCGTTGGCGATGCTCACGGCCACTGCCGTGACTTCGCGTCGGGTCGCGTCGTCGCTGTTGGACCGTTCGTTGAGCACCGTCAGGATGCCGCCGGCGAACACGACGACGCCGATGACGACGAGCTGCAACACCAATACCTGGCCGGCGACACTCAGCGGACGTTTGGCGGACAACGGATTCCTTTCGCGCAAGAACAGTCGGTGTGAACGAAATGAACGTATAGGTGACTCCAGTCACGGCGTCGAGCAACATCATCTCTCAGCAGGCGTGATCCACCTCACTCCACTCCCAGTAGTCACGAAGTCAGCCAATTCGACTCGCGCTTCACCAGAAACCAGAAGGAACATTCATGACAACCATCGATGCCGAGCGGTTCGACAATCCGCCCACCGAGCCCAAGAAGAAGCGCGACAAGACTCACTGGCTCTACATCGCCGTGATCATTGCCGTGATCGCAGGTGTGGCCGTCGGCCTGCTGTGGAAGGACTTCGGCGTCGAGCTGGCAGTTCTCGGCACTCTGTTCGTCAGCCTGATCAAGATGATGATCAGCCCGGTCATCTTCTGCACCATTGTCCTCGGCATCGGATCGGTCCGCGCCGCAGCCAGCGTCGGCCGAGTCGGCGGACTGGCACTGGCGTACTTCCTCACCATGTCGACCATCGCGCTCGGCATCGGCATGGTCGTCGGCAACCTGATCCAGCCCGGTGACGGCCTGAACATCCCCGTTGCGGGCGCAGGTTCGGAGTATGCGGCCGACGCCGAAGCCGCGGGCGGCACGATGGACTTCATCGCCGGCATCATTCCGACGTCGCTGTTGTCCTCGCTCACCGCAGGTTCGGTTCTGCAGACACTCTTCGTCGCCATCCTGGTCGGCTTCGCGTTGCAGGCCATGGGCAAGAGCGGCGAAGGCATCCTCAAGGGCATCGGCGCAGTACAGAAGCTCGTCTTCCGCATCCTGACCATGATCCTCTGGCTCGCCCCGATCGGTGCGTTCGGTGCCATCGCCGGTGTCGTCGGCAAGACCGGCTTCGACGCCGTCATCCAGCTCGGCACCCTGATGCTGGCGTTCTACATCACCTGCTTCATCTTCGTCTTCTTCTTCCTCGGCCTGATCCTGAAGTTCGTCTCCGGATTCTCGATCTTCAAGCTGGTCAAGTACTTGGCCCGTGAGTACCTGCTCATCGTCGCCACCAGCTCGTCCGAGTCGGCCCTGCCGCGTCTGATCGCCAAGATGGAGCACGTCGGAGTCGAGCGCACCACCGTCGGCATCGTCGTCCCCACCGGCTACTCGTTCAACCTCGACGGAACCGCGATCTACCTGACGATGGCCTCGATCTTCATCGCCGACGCCATGAACCTGCCTCTCTCGCTCCCCGAGCAGTTCTCGCTCCTACTCTTCATGATCATCGCCTCGAAGGGTGCGGCAGGAGTCTCGGGAGCAGGTCTGGCCACGCTGGCCGGAGGTCTGGAAAGCCACGCGCCTCAGCTCCTCGACGGCGTCCCGATCATCGTCGGAATCGACCGCTTCATGTCCGAGGCCCGCGCAGTGACCAACTTCTCCGGCAACGCCGTCGCCACGCTGCTGGTCGGCACCTGGACCAAGACCATCGACAACGATCGGGTCAACACCGTTCTCGACGGCAAGCTGCCGTTCGACGAGGAGACCATGGTCGACGACCACCTCCCCGAGGACGATCGACCTGCCGACAAGCAGGTCATCATCGAAAAGTCCGCCGCCAAGGCGTAATACCTGCCGGGCGCCGCGCATCCCCCCGTCGCCCGGTTCGGAAGAACGCAAGTACGACCCCGCCACCAGCGGGGTCGTACTTGCTTTTGTACGTCGGTTCCATTCTGTCGGTACTCACAGGTAAGTTCGGGTGATGACTGAAGTTCAGAACATCGGCATCAACACGCTGGGTGGTGCGCCCACCTCGCTCGACGAGTACGCCGGACGGGCCGTGCTCGTGGTCAATGTCGCATCCAAGTGTGGACTGACCCCGCAGTACGAAAAGCTCGAGAAGCTCGCCAACGACTACTCCTCTCGCGGCCTTTCGGTCGTCGGAGTGCCCTGCAACCAATTCGGTGGCCAGGAACCCGGTACCGCAGAGGAGATCGAAACCTTCTGCTCCACCACGTACGGCGTCACCTTCGCGATGACCGAGAAGGTCGACGTCAACGGTGACAACCAGCACCCGTTGTACGCCGAGCTGACCAAGACCGAAGACGCCGAAGGCAAGTCCGGAGACGTCCAGTGGAACTTCGAGAAGTTCCTGATCTCGCCCGACGGCGTCGTCACCAACCGTTTCCGTCCGCGCACCGAGCCGGACGCCCCCGAGGTGCTCGCAGCGATCGACAAGATCCTGCCGAAGGAAACGATGTCCGTTTAGCTTCTGTCTGCATCGACTTCGAGCCTCGTTCACGCTGGTGTGCGAGGCTCGAGTCATGTCTGGACGCCTGATCGTGTCGGTGAGCGGTATCAAGAACGACACCTACGAGCACGCCGCCGAATTCGCGCGGATCCTGGACGGACGAGGCGTCCCGCTGTCCCTGCTCGTCGCGCCTCGGTTGAAGGACAAATACCGTCTCGCAGCGGACGTGCCCACCCAGGAATGGCTGCGGACGCGACGCGACGGAGGCGACGCGATCGTTCTGCACGGCTACGACCAGGCCGCAACGAAGCGTCGCCGCTCCGAGTTCTCCGCACTGCCGCGTCACGAAGCCCGACTTCGACTGATGGCCGCGGACCGCGTCATGGAACAGACCGGCCTGCGCACCCGGGTGTTCGCCGCTCCGCGCTGGATTGCCTCACCCGGTGCGGTCGAGGCACTTCCAGACGCGGGATTCCGAATGTTGGCTGCGTTGAACGGTATTCACGACCTCGACCGTGACGGCACCGTTCGCGCCCGGGTATGGGGAATCGGCGAAGGATTCAAAGCCGAGCCCTGGTGGTTCAAGGCACTGGTACTCGGCGCAGGCCGCACCGCCCGCGTGATGGAGTGGTGCGTCTGGCCATCAGTGCCAAGCAACTCGGACGGCCCGGACCGCGACAGGCAATCCTCGATGCCATCGACCTCTCCCTGCACCACGGAGCCGAGGCCGGGGTGTACGAATGGACCCCACGATCCAAAGCCCGCGTGGCATAGCGGACCGCTTCGCTCGCGAACGGGGTGGGGGCGGGCGGTCGTAGACTCGGTTCGATGAGTGCCATGAGCGTGACCCTGGATGACATCGCCGACGCACATCGACGTCTGCGCGATCGCAATCCGCTGGTCCAGTGTCTGACCAACACCGTGTCGGTTCAGTTCGTCGCGAACGCACTGTTGGCCGCAGGCGCGGCTCCGGCGATGGTGGACAACCCCGAGGAAGCGGCGGGCTTCGCCGAGATCGCCGACGCGGTGCTGATCAACCTCGGAACGCCGACGGCCGCCCAGGTGGAAAGTGCTCACCTGGCGTCGGCCGCAGCGAGGGCAGCGGGGAAGCCATGGGTGCTCGATCCGGTGGGAGCGGGCGGTCTGCCGTGGCGAACCCAGGTGGCCGTAGAGCTACTTACCAACCGGCCCAGCGTCATTCGCGCGAACGCGTCCGAGGTCATGGGACTGGCGGGCGCTGAGGGTGGATCGCGAGGGGTGGATTCGTCTGCACACGTGCAGATTCGGTCGATGCGGCCCGGTCGCTGCTCGATCGATCGGACGTGGTGGCGGCATCGGGGGAGACTGATCACATTCTCGGCCCGGATGTCATGGTGAAGGTCGGCGGCGGAAGTGCACTGCTGCAGCGGGTTACCGCAACCGGTTGCGCGCTCGGTGCGCTCGCTGCCGCCTACTGCTCGGTCTCGCCGAATGCGCTGATCGGTGCAGTCGCGGCGCACGCGCATGTCGCGGTGGCGTCGGAGATCGCTGCGCGGTCGACATCGCGGCCGGGGTCCTTCGCTGCCGCATTCCTCGACGGACTGGACTCGGTCGACGAGTCGACATTGCGTGAATTGGTTCGGCTCGACATCGGCTGGCCTGAATGACGCGCGCTCCAGTGTGCAACTGGTGCTCCACTGTGCCGAAATTTCCGCGGGAATGTCGCGAAATGTGCGCGTAGTGGTGCGAAAAATGCTGATCGCCTGGATGTAACGGCGAAACGACTTCTACTCCTCGTAGTCAGTGCAACAGCCCTCGTCGCGTGCGGCGGAGCGGAGCAAGGAACCCCGTCGGCAGCACCGTCCTCGGCCGTTCCGGCAACCACCCAGGCGAGTCCGGTGCCGGTGACACCCGACCCGGCCCCCGTCACCGAAGGAACGCAGCCGCAGCGGACGCCACCAGAGGAGGCCAGCGACCTGATTCCCATGGGTACGTCGGAAGCCGAGCCACTGTGCCTGGATCTGACGTGGGGGCAGGTACCGCAGGCCGTGGACTCGCTCCCGCTCGTGTTCGCAGATTCACCGTGGGTCGCTACCGACATGGGCGATCCCTGTGCGTCGTTCACCTGGGTCGAAGCTCTGCCGTACGGCGCGACGGTCAGCTCACCGACACATCTGCTGTTCTTCCACGACGCTGAGTACCTCGGCACTGCGACGTCGGAGCCGTACGGGTTCACGTCGGTGGCGGCCCAGTCCGCCGACACGATCACAGTGAGTTACCGCTGGCCACTCGCCGCTGACGCCAATGCGAACCCGACCGGCGGACCGGCCACGATCGACTACCGCTGGGACGGGACGCAGGTGACATGATCGGCACTCTCCCGCCTGAGGTCACCGGTTAGATCGAGACGGACGATTCCTCGGGAAGCTCGCGGATTTCGGCGTCGGACATCTCCTTGAAGCGGCCGTAGTAGATGCCCCTGGCCTGCTCCGCGACGATGGCCTGGTGGATGGGAAATGCCATCCTCGGGGCCACTGCGCGCAGAAATTCGACGGTCTCGGAGATTTTCGACCACGGCGCGGCTGCGGGAAGCGCGAGTACCTCGACCTGCTGCTCGGGGACGAACAGCGAGTCGCCCGGGTGGAACAGCTGACCTGGATTCTCCGGCGTGCCGAGCAGGTAGCCGGTGTTGTCGATCTCCGGCAGTTCGGGGTGGATGACGGCATGGGTGCCGCCGACGCCGGTGACCGTGATGCCGCCGACGGCGAAGGCTTTGCCTGCGGGAGCTGCGGCCCACTGGCCGCCGAGCTGGTCCGCCGTCATCGGATCCGCGTGCAGCGCCGCACGTGGATTCGCGTCGAGGAGGGCGGGAAGTCGTTGCAGATCGACATGATCGGGGTGCTGATGCGTCACGAGGATGGCATCGAGTCCGGTGATGCCCTCGAACCCGTGGGAGAAGCTGCCCGGATCGAACAACACGGTGGTGCCGTTCAGCTCGACGAGAACGCAGGAATGTCCGAAGTGTGTCAGCTGCATGTGCTCCACAGTAAGCGCGGTTTCGCGCCTCCCGCCAGGCTGCGTAGACTCCCACCTGCCGGTAACTGTCTTGCTGTACGTATTTCAAGGAGCGCTTTCGTGGCCCGAGTCGTTGTCGATGTCATGCCCAAGGCCGAGATTCTCGATCCGCAGGGTCAGGCGATCGCAGGTGCGCTCGGTCGGCTGGGTATCTCCGGCGTGTCCGACGTGCGCCAGGGCAAGCGATTCGAGCTCGAGGTCGACGACACCGTCGATGATGCCGAGCTCGACAAGATCGCGGAATCCTTGCTGGCCAACACCGTCATCGAGGACTGGACGGTCACCCGTGTGTCGGTAGAGCCCGCCGCATGAGCGCCCGCATAGGTGTCATCACCTTCCCCGGAACCCTCGACGACGTCGACGCCTCCCGCGCGGTCACCCTCGCCGGTGGCGAAGCCGTCAGCCTGTGGCACGCCGACGCGGACCTGAAGAACGTCGACGCGATCGTCGTTCCCGGCGGTTTCTCGTACGGCGACTACTTGCGGGCCGGTGCCATTGCTCGGTTCGCACCCGTCATGGAGTCCGTCGTCAAGGCGGCCGAGGGCGGTATGCCGGTTCTCGGAATCTGCAACGGCTTTCAGGTGCTCTGCGAGGTGGGACTGCTGCCCGGCGCGTTGACCCGCAACGAAGGGCTGCACTTCGTCTGCCGCGATCAGTGGTTGGCCGTGGAGAACACCGACACCGCCTGGTCCTCGCGATACGAGCCCGGTGCCGAGATCCTGATTCCGGTGAAAAATGCCGAGGGTCGGTTCCAGGCACCGCAGGATGTGCTCGACGAGCTCGAGGGTGAGGGCCGGGTGGTCTTCCGCTACAGCGGCAGCAACCCGAACGGATCGCAGCGCGGGATCGCTGGCATCTCTTCGGCAAACGGTCGGGTCGTCGGTTTGATGCCGCACCCCGAACACGCCACCGAGCCGCTGACCGGACCGAGCGACGACGGCCTTGGCATCTTCTACTCGGCGCTGGACACGATCGTCAACGCCTGACCCGAACTTGTCGGTGGCGGCGGTTACTGTGCCGCCATGACACTGACCTTGGGCATGATCACGTTCGACACCACCGATCCGGAACCGCTCGCACACTGGTGGGCGGCGCAGGTCGACGGCACGATCGTGGAGGAGAACGACGGCTGGTTCTTCGTCGTCGAACTCGCTGCGGCACCGTACCGAATGGCGTTTCAGAAGATCGACGACCCGACGCCCGGCAAGAATCGCGTCCACCTCGACATGACCACCGCTGACCTCGATGTCGAGGTCGCGCGCCTGGTCGAGGCGGGTGCGAGTGAAGTTGCGCAGCACACCATGGGCGACTTTCGCTGGGTGACGCTGAGCGACCCCGACGGCAACGTGTTCTGCGTGTCCGGGTCGCACTGAGCATCGAATGCCGGCCCAGGCATGGGTGACTCTGGTGGTGGGCGTCCTCGCCGTCGTCGGAGTCGCTCTCACCATTCGTCAGCGCACCGTCGCCGACAAACGAGCGCAGGCATGGTCAAGGATCACCTGGTGCCTCGAGCGCACCACCAGCGCCGACCCCGCCGAAGCCGAACTCGGATGGGATATCTACGCCACCGTCACCGACTCACCGCTCATCACCACCACCGAGCAAGACGTCCTCGTCGCCGTGGCCGACCGATCCACCCGGCGTGCACTGGCGGAACCCGACGAAACCGAGGACACTGACAACCAGAACGAGCTGGAGGACCCACGATGACCACCGCTGAAACCCGCAAGACCTGGACCGCGACCGAACGGCGCAGTGTCGCTGCCGCAGCAGCCCGCGCCTCGATCGCACTCCGTGAACGCAGCGGCCGCGAGGTACCCCAGTGGATCCGCGACGCCGCCGAAGGACGCCCGACCACCCCTC
>NZ_BAOX01000212.1:0-8715 GCF_000813105.1 Rhodococcus sp. BS-15
CCCGCACCGTCTCTGCAGAAGCCGTCGGGTGACGGATCATCGATCGGTACGCCGGGGCAGTGAGCGGATCCGACACCGCCTCCGCGACCGCAGGCCGAGCCGTCGTGGCCCGGCCACCGTCGTTCCGTTCGGGTGAGCTGCGTGATCCGAAGCTCGCCGCAGCACTGCGGACCCTGGAACTGACGGTGCGTCGACGGCTGGACGGGGTGCTGCACGGTGACCATCTCGGATTGATCCCCGGTCCTGGATCCGAACCGGGCGACGCCAGGGAGTACCAGCCGGGCGACGATGTTCGGCAGATGGACTGGTCGGTCACCGCGCGCACGACGCATCCGCACGTGCGGCAGTCCGTGGCCGACCGCGAGCTGGAGACCTGGCTCGTGGTCGACTTGTCGGCCAGCCTCGACTTCGGCACCACCGGGTGCGAGAAGCGGGATCTCGCGGTCGCGGCCTCGGCTGCCATCACGCATCTGTCCGGCGGCGGCGGCAATCGAATCGGCGCGGTGGTTGCCACCGGTTCCGACACCAACCGCATTCCGGCGCGCGGCGGCCGTGTGCACACTCAATCGAGCTTCGCGCCATAGCCACCACACCGGCTGCGGCCGACGGTGTGCGCGGTGACCTGCGCGCTGCCATCGAAGCGCTGCGACGGCCCGAACGCCGCCGCGGGATGCTGTGGTGATCAGCGACTTTCTCGGGCCGATCGACTGGGAGCGCTCGCTTCGGGCCATCTCCGCTCGGCACGACGTGCTGGCCGTCGAGGTACTCGACCCACGCGATCTGGAACTGCCCGACGTCGGTGATGTCGTTCTCCACGATCCGGAATCCGGCCGCACTCGCGAATTCAGTACGACGCCGCGGCTACGCGCAGATTTCGCGCGCGCAGCAGCCGCACACCGCGACGACGTGGAGAAGGCGTTGCGGCGGTGCGGTGCACCTCGATTGACGCTCCGCACCGACGGTGACTGGATCGCCGACGTCGTACGGTTCGTGACCGCACGCAGGCACACCATCGGGTCCGGCTTCACCAACACCGCTCGGGCGGGTTCACGATGAGCCTGACCGATTTCGCGTCGCCGTGGTGGCTCGGATTCCTCGTCGTCGTCATCGCGCTGACGGTCGGCTACGTCTGGATCCAGCGGCGCAAGCAGAAGCACGTACTGCGGTTCTCCAACATGGAACTGCTCGAGTCCGTCGCGCCCGATCGGCCGAACCGGTTACGTCACCTGCCCACCGCACTGGTGCTGGTCGGTCTGATGTTCCTCACGGTCGCGCTGGCCGGCCCGACGGCGGACGAGCGCGTGCCGCGGAACCGGGCGACCGTCATGCTCGTGATCGACGTGTCGCTGTCCATGGAGGCCACCGACGTCGAGCCGACTCGGTTGGCCGCCGCACAGGAAGCAGCAAAATCCTTCGCGGACGGTCTGACGCCCGGCATCAATCTCGGATTGGTCGCGTTCGCCGGTACGGCGTCGGTTCTGGTCTCGCCTACGGCCAACCGCGAAGCCACCAAGTCCGCCATCGACAAGCTGCAGCTCAGTGAGCGAACGGCCACCGGCGAGGCGATCTTCACCTCGCTCCAGTCGATCGACACTCTCGGCGCGATACTCGGCGGCGGCGACGCGGCACCACCGGCGCGCATCGTGCTGCTCTCGGACGGCAAGCAGACCGTTCCGCAGAACCTGGACGATCCACGCGGCGGGTACACCGCGGCGCGAGCCGCCAAGGACAAGAACGTCCCCATCTCCACCATCTCGTTCGGCACGAGCTATGGCTCGGTCGAAATCGAGGACGAGGCCGGAGTCGAACGGGTGCCGGTACCGGTGGACGATCCGTCGTTGCGGGACATCGCGGATCTGTCCGGCGGCAGCTTCTTCACCGCGTCGTCGCTCGAGGACCTCCGCGGCGTGTACGACACCCTGGAGGAGCAGATCGGTTTCGAGATCACCCGCGGCGACGCCTCGCGTCCCTGGCTGATTCTCGGTGTTCTGTGCATCTCGGTCGGCCTCGGTTCGGCGTTGGTGATGAGGCAACGTCTTCCGTGATCGTTGTTCTTACTCACCAGTAAGTTTCGCTTTGTCATTCCAGGACGAACAGATAGGTTGCTAGGCATGTCCACACCTGACTTCATCGCGCGATCGGTACTCGTCACCGGAGGTAACCGGGGTATCGGTCTTGCCATCGCCCAGCGGCTCCAAGCCGACGGCCACAAGGTAGCCGTCACCCACCGCGGCTCCGGTGCTCCCGACAGGCTGTTCGGAGTCGTCTGCGACGTCACCGACTCCGCCTCGGTGGACGCGGCCTTCAAGGAGGTCGAGGAGAAGCAGGGACCGGTCGAGGTTTTGGTCTCTAACGCCGGCACCACCGACGACACACTCATCATGCGGATGACTGACGAGCAGTTCTCCAATGTTCTCGACGCCAACCTCACCGGTGCGTTCCGCGTGGCGAAGCGGGCAAGTCGCTCGATGCTTCGTGCCCGTTACGGTCGGTTCATCTTCCTTGGTTCCGTAGTCGGAATGACCGGCACGGCCGGTCAGGCGAATTACGCCTCATCGAAAGCTGGCGTCATCGGCTTGGCGCGCTCGCTGACCCGTGAACTCGGTTCCCGCTCGATCACAGCCAACGTCGTCGCGCCGGGATTCATCGACACCGAGATGACTCAGGTCCTGGACGAGAAGATCCAGGAAATGGCCGTCAAAGCAATTCCGCTCGCGCGCAAGGGTAAAGCCGAAGAGGTTGCAGGCGTCGTGAGTTGGTTGGCTTCGCCTGATGCGGCTTACGTCTCCGGTGCGGTCATCCCGGTCGACGGCGGTCTGGGGATGGGTCACTGATAGTCCCTCTCGCGCAACGATATAGACATTCACCTCCGATTTAAGGAACACTGCACCATGGGCGGATTGCTCGAAGGCAAGACCATTCTCATCACCGGCATCATCACCGATGCCTCGATCGCGTTCCACGCCGCTGCCATGGCGCAGGAGCAGGGCGCCAAGGTGATCATCACCGGGTTCGATCGGCTTCGGCTCATCGACCGCATCGCACAGCGTCTGCCCAAGGAGGTGCCCCCCGCGATCGAGCTCGATGCCACCAACGAGGAGCACCTCGCGGCGCTGGCCGACCGCGTACGCGAAGTAGCACCCGAGGGTATCGACGGGGTTCTGCACTCGATCGCATTCGCTCCCCGCACCCTGATGGGCCCTGACGCGAAGCCGTTCCTCGACGGCCCCGGCCCCGACGCCGCTAAGGCCTTCGAGATCTCGGCGTGGAGCTACGCATCGCTCGCGCGTGCAGTTCTGCCCGTCATGAACGAGGGTGGCTCCATCGTGGGAATGGACTTCGACCCGCGCACGTCGATGCCGTACTACAACTGGATGGGCGTGGCCAAGGCTGCACTGGAATCGGTCAACCGCTACGTCGCCCGGGAAGTGGGCGCCGCCAAGCGCATTCGCTCGAACCTCGTCGCTGCCGGCCCCATCAAGACCCTGGCCGCCAAGGCCATCGCGGGTACGGCAACCGACGACGCGGCCAAGATGAATCAGCTCAACGTCTACTGGGACGGCGCTGCTCCGATCGGCTGGGATGTCAACGACCCCACCGTCGTCGCCAAGTCGATCGTCGCGTTGCTCTCGGATTGGCTGCCCGGCACCACCGGATCCATCGTGTACGTCGACGGCGGAGCCAGCCACAATACGTACCTGCCCGAGAACATGTGATGCCGCGGTGGGCGGAACCGCACGTGCGCCCACCGATAGGTTTCGTTCGCCGATCGGACCCCCGCCGGGGCCGGTCTGCGACGGGGGCACAATGGAATCATGACCACCCCTGGAGACTTCGACGCATTGTTGGTGCTCTCGTTCGGCGGGCCGGAACAGCCCGCCGACGTACGCCCGTTCCTGGAGAACGTCACTCGCGGACGTGGAGTGCCGCCCGAGCGGCTCGATGCCGTCGTCGAGCACTACATGCACTTCGGGGGAGTCTCTCCGATCAACCGGCTCAACAGAGACATCATCGATGCACTCCGCGGCGAATTCGATTCCGCCGGAGTGGATCTGCCGATCTATTTCGGAAACCGCAACTGGCATCCGATGATCGAGGACACCGTCGCGACCATGAAGTCGGACGGAATCAGGAACGCACTCGTCTTTCCGACCTCCGCCTGGGGCGGCTACTCCGGATGCAGGCAGTACCACGAGGACATCGCCCGGGCTCGCGCCGCCGTCGGTGACGATGCGCCGCATCTGCTCAAGATTCGGCAGTACTACGACCACCCGCTGATGGTCGACGCGTTCAGCGCCGCCGTCGCATCGGCACGAGCCTCACTGCCCGAGCAGCACCGCGCAGGTTCACGTCTGGTGTTCACCGCACACTCGATCCCCTCGGCCGCCGACGCCAACGCGGGCCCGCCCGAGGACGGCGGCCACCTCTACAGCCGTCAGGTGACCGAGGCCTCGCGGCTCGTCGCGGCCGCGTCGGGTGTCGACGACTACGACCTGGTGTGGCAGTCCCGCTCCGGACCCCCGCAGGTGCCGTGGCTGGACCCCGACATCTGTGATCACCTCGAAGCGCTGTCGGAGAAGTCCGTCGACGCCGTGATCGTGTGTCCGATCGGATTCGTGTCCGACCATCTCGAGGTCGTGTGGGATCTCGACACCGAAGCGGAGGAGAAGGCCCGCGAACTCGGAATGGCCTTCGCTCGCGCAGGCACCCCCGGATCCGACGCGCGTTTCCCGCAGATGATTCGCGAACTCGTGGACGAATACCGAGTCGGTGGCCGATGCCGCGGACTCGGCAGCGTTCCCGGCTACGGGTCGACACTGGACGGCAGTCGCTGCGCCGTCGGCTGCTGTGAGCAGCCCACCCGCCCCTCCAGGCCCGCCGCCTCGTCGTGAACGTCTGTGCCTGACACCCGCTTCCCGATGGGGTGTCAGGCAGAATGCATCGCCGCTTCGATGCTCGTCGCCACAGCGATGGTGCGCGCGGTGCGCACTGCAGCCCACAGCGGTCGAACGAGTTCTTCACGTGCTGCGGCTGCCGACGCGGTCGGTGCTTCCGACGGAGCCGATCCCGCCGCGACAGTCAGAATGGCGGCGACCCGATCCGCCGATTCGAGGACGCGGAACGCCCTGTCGGACATTTCTGCGGGGTAGCGATGCCGTGCCGCGTCGGCGATCAAGGCGGCGATACGGGTGCGCGGATCGACGTCGAGGGTTCGGGTGGGTAGCGACTGCATCTGCGCGAGAGCGTCCGCCGCGCCGCGCACGGCCTCACGCATCTCGTACTCGGCCTCACCCAACCCCTGGTTCCGCTGTGCGTGCTCGGGGACGACGATCGAATATACGGTCCAGCGCAACACATCGGGGCCCTCCACGACGGGCACCAACCCGATCCCGGTGTTACCCGAGGTCCCGATCACCACTGCCTGACCGGTGCCGAGGGCAGCTCGGGAGAAGTCCGTGTTCGCGGGGAGGCCGCTCACCGCGCCGGGAACAGGCAGAACCAGCTTGACGCGATCGTCTCCGGCAGCGGGCGTCGACGCCGTTGCAGCCGCTCTGACCGCGTGCAGCAAGCCCGCGATTCCGTCGGCGTAGCGGGGGTACTCCAGCCCGAAGTTCTCGGCCGCGTCCGCATCTCCCGCACCCACGAGATGCATCGGTGCCCACTCGGACATGGCGTCGATGACGTCGTCGGGCGAGCTGGCACCGGCCAGCCAGGAACCGGCCCACAGGGCGAGACTCGTACTGGAGGAACACACGACTCACGAGCATAGGTCGGCGTGGCGAACCGTGCTCGGGACGCCGGTGTCGCTAGCGTTGGTCGCCGTGAACGACATGTACGGCGGAGACATTCTCAAAGGGCACAGTCGCATGCGCAAGGTTCCGGCACCGGAGGTGTCGGCCGAGCGCGGATTGGTCGTCGAAGATGCCGGAACCGGGTACTGCGGTGCCGTGGTCGGCTTCGAGCGCACCTGCGACGGAGATTTCGTCCGGCTCGAGGACGGTGCCCGCACGACGCGGCTGTTCGCCCTGCGCGAGGCAGCATTTCTGATCGACGGACGTCGGGTCACCCTGGTTCGTCCCAAGCCCGCGGCGGCAGCGACGGTTCCGACGCGCTCCGCGTCCGGTTCGACCAAAGTCGAGGGTCTACGCGCGCGCACCGCCCGTGCCAGCCGCATCTGGGTCGAGGGCGTGCACGACGCGGCTCTGGTGGAAAGTGTGTGGGGGCACGATCTTCGGGTGGAGGGCGTGGTCGTCGAGCATCTGGAGGGTCTGGACAATCTGGGGGAGCGGTTGGCGGATTTCGGTCCCGGCCCCGGCCGACGGGTCGGAGTGCTGGTGGACCATTTGGTGACCGGGTCCAAGGAATCGAAGTTGACGAGGTCGCTGGGCGAGCACGTTCTGGTCACCGGTCATCCGTTCATCGACGTCTGGGAGGCGGTCAAGCCCGCTGCTGTCGGTATCGATGCCTGGCCGAAGATCCCGCGGGGTGAGGATTGGAAAACCGGAATCTGCCGAGAGCTGGGGTGGGGTAGTCCGCGGGAGGGGTGGCGTCGGGTGTATTCGTCGGTCTCGAGCTTCCGTGATCTCGAAGCACCACTGATCGGGGCCGTCGAACAATTGGTCGACTTCGTCACCGAGTAGGGCTGTGTGCAGCAACGCACCGGCAATTGTCCGATTCGTGCTTGGATGGAGGCTGTGGCAGCGATCATTTGGCTCATAGCGGCAGTGGTACTCGCCGGTGCCGAGGCACTGACGGGCGACTTCTTTCTTCTGATGATCGCCGGCGGTGCGCTCGGCACCGCAGGCGTATCGGCTCTGACCGATTTCCCGGTGTGGGCCGATGCGATCGTCTTCGGTGTCCTGTCGTTGGCCTTGGTGCTCGGGTTGCGCCCCATTCTTTTGCGGCGCTTCGCGACTCCTCCCGACACGCCGATGGGAATGGCCGCGCTCACCGGCAAGAGCGCGGTGGTTCTCGAACAGGTCACTGCCCACGAAGGCCAGATCAAGCTCGGTGGGGAGGTGTGGACCGCTCGTCCACTCGACGAGACCGAGGTCTACGCCCCTGGCACCACCGTGACCGTGATGGAAATAGACGGCGCTACCGCCGTCGTATGGAAGGGACCGTAGCCAGTGGAAGCACTCATCGCACTGGCTGTCATCGTCGCATTCGTCGCGGTGTTGATGGCCAAGTCCATCTCGATCGTCCCGCAGGCCGAGGCCGCCGTGATCGAGCGGCTCGGCCGCTACACGCGCACCGTGTCCGGTCAGCTCACGTTTCTCGTGCCGTTCGTCGACCGTATCCGCGCCAAGGTCGACCTGCGTGAGCGAGTTGTGTCGTTTCCGCCGCAGCCGGTGATCACCAAGGACAACCTGACCGTGTCCATCGACACCGTCGTCTACTTCCAGGTGACCAACCCGCAGTCGGCCGTGTACGAGATCAACAACTACATCGTCGGTGTCGAGCAGTTGACCACCACCACTCTGCGCAACGTCGTCGGCGGAATGACGTTGGAAGAGACTCTCACCTCGCGTGATTCGATCAACGGTCAACTCCGCGTCGTGCTGGACGAGGCAACCGGCCGCTGGGGCCTGCGAGTGGCCCGAGTCGAGCTCAAGAGCATCGACCCGCCGCCCTCGATTCAGGAGTCGATGGAGAAGCAGATGAAGGCCGATCGCGAGAAGCGAGCGACCATCCTCACTGCCGAGGGTCATCGTGAATCGGCGATCAAGACGGCCGAGGGCGACAAGCAGAGCCGGATTCTTGCAGCCGAGGGCGGCAAGCAGGCGTCCATTCTCACCGCCGAGGGTGAGCGGCAGTCGCGCATCCTGCGTGCGCAGGGCGATCGCGCCGCGAAGTACCTCGAGGCTCAGGGTCAGGCCAAGGCGATCGAGAAGGTGTTCGGTGCCATCAAGGCAGGCAAGCCGACACCCGAGTTGCTGGCGTACCAGTACATGCAGACGCTGCCGCAGATGGCTCAGGGTGATGCGAACAAGGTGTGGATGATTCCGAGCGATTTCGGTGACGCTCTCAAGGGGTTCGCCAAGACACTCGGTGCGCCCGGCGAGGACGGTGTGTTCCGGTACGAGCCCAACGAGTCGGCCGGCAACGAGCCCAAGCCCGAGGACGACTCGGACGAGGTTGCCGAATGGTTCGAGACCAAGACCGATCCGGCGGTCGCCGAGGCGGTCAAGGCTGCAGAAGCAGTGGCGCGCAAGCCGGTCGACACGTCGCTGGCATCCGCACCCGAGCTGTCGAAGGGGTTCGACGTCGGTGCCCTGGCGGCGTCGCCGGAGGCGGAGCCGGAACAGCGTTGAGTTCGGCCCCGATCAGCTGATCAGGGCAGTTCCGACCCCGGCAGCGGCCAGGGCCCACAGGACGCTGGCGAAGGTGCCGATGATGAACTGTTCGGAGGCATGGGATTCGCGCAGTTCGGGATAGCGCGCGAGTCCCTTGACTGCCAGCACGATGGCGATGCCTTCCGGCCAGCCGGCGAGAATCGACACCGCGACGGCCACGCGTTCGAGGATGCCTATCGTCAGTCCACCACGAAGCGGCTCGACCGGATCGTCTCCGGTCGAGTCGCGTCGTCGTCGTGCGATGCGAAACACGGTGGGTACCATCGCCGTTCCGCCCAGGGCCGCCGCGACGACGCTCAGGACGACTCCGACGGCATTGCCGAGACCGTAGGCCGGTCCGCCACCGTGGCCAGGACCG
>NZ_BAOX01000211.1:0-8791 GCF_000813105.1 Rhodococcus sp. BS-15
TCTGCCGCACCGCCAGCAGGCGGCGGTACCGAGCTCGGACCCCAGCACGTGCGCGTGCTCGGGGGCCAGGAAGCGATCGCCGCGCTGCAGGTGCAGCATCAGGGCGATGATGTTGCCCATCGAACCCGACGGCACCCACAGCGCCGACTCGAACCCGAGCAGCCCTGCCACCGCTTCTTCCAGCGCTGCCATCGTTGGGTCGTGATCGAGGACGTCGTCGCCCACTTCGGCGTCGGCCATGGCTTGTCGCATGACCGAATCGGGTCGGGTGATGGTGTCGGAGCGAAGGTCGATCGTTCGATGTGCCACGAGTGACGACAATTCCATAGCGCCAAAGCAGTCCGACGAACGGCCTCGAGCTGGCACGATGACTTGAATGTCCGCAGGTCCGACCGAGTCGCAGCACAAGGTGTCGGGTGCGACTCCGAAGGGGGTGCGCCGCCGCCAAGCATTGGCGTCGGCCGCTGCGGACCTGCTCGTCGAGGGCGGATTCGACGCGGTGCGGCACCGATCGGTGGCCGCACGAGCCGGGTTGCCGCTGGCGTCGACCACCTACTATTTCGAGTCCCTCGGAGACCTGGTAGCCGCGGCGGTCGACGTCGTCGGGACGCGCGAGATCGACGTCATGCGCGGTCGCATCGACGACGAGGGCAAGTGCTCGAACGAAATGGAGTCGACGGTCGATCTCATCGTCGACCTGCTCATCGGGCCACAGGACGGCCACGAGCAGCTGATCGCGAGATACGAACGCTTCATTGCCTCGGCACGGCATCCCGAACTGCGCGAGGTGCAGCTGCGGCTGCGTGCCCAGATCGACGACCTGCTCACCGACGTGCTGCGCAGATCGGGCCGAACCGTGCAGGAAGAGCAACTCAGGCGGCTGGTGGCAGTGGTCGACGGTGCCGTCGTCGGAGCGCTCAGCGAAGTGGACCCCGACCCCCGCCACATGGCCCGAAGTATGCTCCTGGCCGTCATCGACATCGTGGCACCGGCAGAACAGGTGCCGGCCGATTGACTTGGCTCGGACGAGATGTTCGGCCCCAGCCCGGTCTAGTCGGTCTCGCCGGTATCTGCGTCGTGGATCGGCGGCACCTCGCACACGCCGTCCTCGCAGACGGGGCCGTGGTCGTCGCCGACGATCTCCAGAGGACCGCTCATGAGTCGGTAGCGGCCTTCTGCAGGACGTCGGCGAACACCGACGGGGCCTGCGCGCCCGACACACCGAGCCGTCCGTCGATCACGAAGAACGGCACACCGCTGATCCCGTAGGCGATGGCCTGCTCCTTGTCCGCGCGCACTGCCGGCAGGAACTCCTCGGACTTCAGCGCCTCGACCACCTCGTCACGGTCGAGGCCGACCTCCGCGGCCAGGTCGGCGAGGTCATCGGTGCGGCCGACGTGGCGGCCCTCCTCGAAGTAGGCCGCCAGAAGACGTTCCTTCATCTCGACCTGCTTGCCCTTCGACTTGGCGAAGTGCAGAAGTTCGTGCGCCTTGACGGTGTTGGTGTGCTGCACGGCGTCGAAGTCGTACGCGAGCCCTTCGCCTGCGGCCAGCTCGGTTATCTGCCGCAACAGCTGCGTGACCTGTTCGGCCGGCATGCCTTTGTGGGAGACGAGAAAATCGACCTCGCTGCCGTCGAAGTCGACCGGTGTGTCGGGTGCCAGCTCGAACGAGTGGAACTCCACCTCGAGCGTCCCGCCTCCGGCGGTGAACTCCGCAGCGCCTGCCTCGAAACGGCGCTTGCCGACGAAGCACCACGGGCACGCGATGTCGGACCAGATGTCGACCTTCACTGTTCGGCTCACGGCGGCTGCAACATCGAAATGCGCTGCGGTTATTCCGCGCTGCGGCGATAGTCTCGATGCTCGGTCCGACGGCCGAATTCGAGTCCGACCTCATCCGAGACCGACAACTGCGCCACGTAAGCTGGATGCTCGTGAGCATCCCGAATGTCCTGGCCACCCGTTACGCAAGTCCCGAACTGGTGGAGCTGTGGTCTCCGGAGCACAAGATCGCCCTCGAACGCCAACTGTGGATTGCTGTGTTGCGCGCGCAGTCCTCCCTCGGAGTCGACGTCCCCAACGCTGCCATCGCCGATTACGAAGCCGTCGTCGACCAGGTCGACCTCGCGTCGATCGCCGAGCGTGAGCGCGTCACCCGCCACGACGTCAAGGCGCGCATCGAGGAGTTCAACGCCCTCGCGGCCACGAGCACATCCACAAGGGGCTCACCAGCCGCGACCTCACCGAGAACGTCGAGCAGCTGCAGATTCTGCGGTCACTCGAACACGTCCACGCGCACGGCGTGGCCGTCGCGAAGCGGCTGGCCGAGCGCGCTGCCGAGTACTCCTCGCTGGTGATGGCCGGCCGCAGTCACAACGTCGCAGCTCAGGCCACCACGCTGGGCAAGCGTTTCGCGTCTGCCGCAGACGAGCTGCTGTTGGCTCTGTCGAGGGTGCAGGAACTGATCGCGCGCTACCCGTTGCGCGGAATCAAGGGCCCGATGGGCACCTCGCAGGACATGCTCGACCTGTTCGGCGGCGACTCCGCCAAGCTCGTCGCACTCGAGCGCATCGTCGCCGATCACCTCGGCTTCCGGCACACCATGACCAGCGTCGGCCAGGTGTACCCCCGATCGCTCGACCACGAGGTCGTCTCCGCGCTGGTCCAGGTCGGTGCCGGACCGTCCTCGTTCGCGCACACCGTGCGCCTGATGGCAGGCCACGAGCTCGTCACCGAGGGCTTCCAGGCGGGCCAGGTCGCTCCTCGGCGATGCCGCACAAGATGAACACCCGCTCGTGCGAACGTGTCAACGGCCTGCAGGTGGTGCTGCGCGGCTACGGCTCGATGGCCGCCGAGCTCGCCGGAGCGCAGTGGAACGAGGGCGACGTCTTCTGTTCCGTCGTTCGCCGCGTGGCGCTGCCCGACGCCTTCTTCGCCATCGACGGACTCATCGAGACCTTCCTGACCGTGCTCGACGAATTCGGCGCGTACCCGGCCGTCATCGCGAAGGAACTCGATCGCTACCTGCCGTTCCTCGCGACGACCAAGGTGCTGATGGCTGCTGTGCGCGCGGGCGTCGGACGCGAAACCGCACACGAGGCGATCAAGGAACATGCCGTCGCCGTCGCGCTGGCCATGCGTGAGCAGGGACTGGAACCGGACCTGCTCGACCGTCTGGCCGCCGACGAACGCCTGCCCCTCGATCGGGCTGCCCTCGATGCTGCACTCGCCGACAAGACGGCATTCACCGGGGCGGCCGACGCTCAGGTCGCTGCGGTCGTCTCGGCAGTGGAGCGACTGATCGCGAAATTCCCGGCCGGGGCGTCGTACACGCCGTCGCCGATTCTGTAGTCAGGAGAGGACACCGGGGAGGTCGGCAACCGAGTCGATCACGTGGTCGGGTTCCATCGCGAACTCGTCGGTGATGCGTCGATCGAGTACGTCCTGGCGGAACTTCCCGGTGCGCACGAGCACCCCCGTCATCCCGACGACCTGGGCGGCGAGGACGTCGTTGTCGAGATCGTCACCGACCATCACGACGTCGTCCGGGTCGACGCCCATCCGCTCGGACGCCGTCCGGAATCCCAGGGGAGCGGGCTTTCCGATGGCCTTCGCGGTGTGTCCCGACGCCTGCTCCATGCCGCCGAGGTACATGCCGGTGTCGATGCGCAGTCCGGCTCCGGTGCTCCACATCAACGATCGATGCATCGCGACGACGGGGATGCCCCGGCACAGCCAGTCGTAGACGCGGCTGAGCCGCTCGTGCGTGAACTCCGGGCCTGCACCGCCGACGACCACGACATCGGGATCCTCGGACGTCTCGTCGACGAATTCGATTCCCGGCATGTCGCCTGCGATCTCACCGTTGTTGATCAGTACCACCCGCGCATCCGGATAGTTCTCACGCAGATGGTCCGCGGTGAGTGACGCGGCCGTGACGATCTCGTCCGAGTGCACGTCCAGCCCCACGTCGCGCAGTGCCGTAGCGATCTGCTCACGCGTCTTCGACGTCGTATTGGTCAGGAACGCGCGAGCAATGTCCTTGCTGTCCAGGTACTTCAGAGTGTCCGCTGCCCCTGGCACCGCCTGCCACGACGTGACAAGGACGCCGTCGATGTCGAAGAGAACCCCGCCGATGCTCATCGGCAAACAGTAGTCTCCGGCTCCGGGCCCCGCAGCGTCAGTGCACCGAGCGCCTACGCTCGGAGACTGTGAACCCCTACACGATTTTCGCCGAGATCATTGCCGGGACGGCCGAGGCCTCTCGCGTCCACGAGGACGAGACAGCGATTGCGTTCATGGACATCAGGCCGCTCACCAGCGGTCATGTGTTGGTGGTGCCCAAACAGCAGTTCCGGACCCTGGCGGAGTTGCCACCCGAGATCGGGGCGCACCTGTTCGTGGTGGGGCAGAAGGTGGCCGCCGCTGTGCGAGCGAGCAATCCGCGTGTCGCAGGCGTCAACTTCTTTCTCGCCGACGGTACGGTGGCCGGTCAGGAAATCTTCCACGTGCATCTGCACGTCATCCCCCGGATGATCGGCGACGGCTTCGGGTTGCAGGCTCGGCCGTCGTCGCCGCAGCGATCCGAACTGGACCGGCAGGCCGGGGAGATCGCAGCGGCTCTCACTCGCTCGTGACCTTCTTCGCCTTGGACAGAGCGTCGGCGTAGATGTCGATGGTCTTGGTGTAGCGGCTGTAGCTCTTGTTGGCACCGTAATCCCACAGCACCATTTGTTGGTTGTCGACGGCGGAAATGGCGTCGAAGCCGGGGTAGCGGCTGGGAATGTCTGCAAGCGTCACATCGGCGGCGTGTGCGACGTCGTGATAGACGAAGGCGACATCGGCGTCGACGGTCGACACGTTCTCCCACGAGACCTTTTTCCAGTACCCGTCATCGGTACCGTCGGGGGTGTACATCTTCAGTCCCCAGCGCTGGTAGTCGCTGAAGTCTGGGTCCGCCGACGGATCGAGCACGTATGCGACGTCGAGCGGCCAGACTCCTACGCCGGTGAGGTCCTGGCGTTCGGAGGCAACCTTCTCGAAATTCGCGACGGCGGCGTCGTAGTCGGCTTTGATGTCTGCCAGTTGGGGGGTGTCGAGGTCGACTCCGAGTGATGAGGCAAGCCCCGCGTAGTTCTCGATGGTCTTTGCCGTCGAATTCGTGTCCAAGGTGACTCCCAGGGTGGGAGCGAGCTGATCGATGGTGTCGGCCTTGGACGAATCGGCCGTGGTGGTCAGCTTTCCGAATTGCCCGAATCTCGGATTGAACTCGCCGATGACGAGATCCGGGTCGAGGCTTGCCGCCTTCTCGAAATCGAATGTGCCCCAGCTTTCGCCGACCGATTCGATGCCTGTGAGATCGGAGCAGCTCAGAATCGGGCTGCTGTCCATGGGAGTCGTCGACCAGATGGCAACGGGCTTGATTCCGTACGACATCAGCGCTGCGGCCGATTCCTCGTCGGCGATAATTCTGTTCGGTTGCGAATCGAGGGAGATGGTCCGTCCCCGGCCGTCGGTGTACGTGAACGGTCCTGATTCTCGGTCGACTGTGTCGACGCGGTCGTTCTCGCTGCAGGCGGCTGGATTCGCGTTCAGGTCGACGACCTGGGTGCTGGAACTTCCCCGGTCTGCTGTGTCGCTGTTACACGCTGCGGCAGCGACGAGTACGAGGACTGAGACGCCCCCGATGAGGACGCGTGGTGGGGCTCCGAGCAGGCGTGCGCTGTGGCGTCGATGAGAAAACATGAGTCACTTCCGTCGTGGTCGGTCGGTTCGAAGTCCCGGGGCGGTGGTGCCGGTGCCGTCCACCTCGGCTCGCCGTCGGATGTTAGCCTCCTCAGGGTCGACTAAGCGAGGGTAGCCTTTCCTTATGGAATTGTGTGGTGAACTCCTGGTCGCGCCCAGTACGACGTAGCGCAGCCGATCGAAGGGGATGCACCGATGGATCAGCAGGGATCAGGGCTCGACGAACTGCGGACGCTGGTCGCAGAGCTGATCGGCTCCGAGCCCGACGCTGTGCCGGTCGATGCGAACCTGTTCGAGTTGGGGCTGGAATCGATCGTGCTGATGCGGTTGGTCGGCAGGTTCCGCAAGCAGGGCAAGACGGTGACGTTCGCAGACCTCGCGGCTCGGCCGACGGTTTCGGCGTGGTCCGAATTGGTCGGTGTTGCAGCCGAACCGGCATCCCGGACTCCCGTCCGCGAAGCGGAGCCGACCACGCGCACGCTCGACAAGGACAGCTTCGATCTTGCCGTACTGCAGCACGCCTATTGGATCGGCCGCAGCGCAGAGCAGCGGTTCGGCGGCGTCTCGCCGCACCTCTACACCGAGTTCGACGGCAGCGCAGTCGATCCCGATCGGCTGCGTGCCGCACTCGAAGCAGTGGCCCGTAGGCACGACATGCTGCGGGCTCGGATCACCGACAACGGGCAGCAGGTGATCGAGTCCAGTCCGGGGTGGCGCGGGTTGACGGTGCACGATCTGCGGAGCGAGGACGACGCAGCGGTCGAGCTGGAACGAACTCGGCAACGCCTGACGCACCAGATGCTCGACATCGAGGCAGGAGAGGTGTTCTCGGCCGATCTGTCGTTGCTGCCGGACGGTCGGACTCGGCTGCATCTCGACATGGACATGATTGCAGGCGACGCCGTCAGCTTCAGAGTTCTGGTCGCAGATCTGGCGAAGGCGTACGACGGCCAGGTGCTCCCCACCGTCGACTACAGCTATGCGCGCTACCTTGCCGACCGCCCGCAGGATCGCCGCGATGCGCGGGCGCAGGCCGAACGATACTGGACGGATCGATTGGATTCTCTGCCCGGAGCGCCCACTCTGCCTCTGGTGGAACGTGATTCGGGCTCCCCATCGGCGACCCGGCGGGCCTTTCACCTCGACTCGCAGCACTATTCGATGTTGCAGTCGCGGGCTCGCGCACATGGCGTCACCCCGGCGGTCGCGGTGGCATCGGCGTTCGCCGAGGTGGTCGGAGCGTGGTCACGTGAGCAGCGATTCCTGCTCAACGTTCCGATGTTCGACCGCGCCCCGACGCACCCGGCCGTCGGTGATCTCGTCGGCGACTTCTCGTCCTCGGTCATGTTGGACGTCGATCTGAGCGAGAGCGTGTCGTTCGCCGAGCGGTCCCGGCAATTGCGGGCTCGGCTGCACGAGGATGCCTCGCACGTCGACTACTCCGGAGTCGAGGTGCTCCGCGACCTCGGCCGTCGTAGAGGAGAACCGGTACTCGCGCCGGTGGTCTTCACGAGTGCGCTCGGATTGGGCGAGCTGTTCGACACCCGTGCGCGGGAGGTGTTCGGAGACCCGGTGTGGATCATGTCGCAGGGACCGCAGGTCGTTCTGGACGCCCAGATCACCGAACTCGACGGCGGCGTGCTGGTCAACTGGGACATTCGCGAGAACGAGTTCCCGCCAGGGGTTCCCGAGGCCATGTTCGACGCCTTCGAGACGCTGGTTCGCGGACTCGTCGTCGACGGTGACACCGTGTGGTCGGAGCCGGTGGGTCAGCTGGTTCCGCCGCGTCAGCTGGTCTGGCGAACTCCGGCAGCGGATGTACCCCGAACGGACGCGTCGCCGACAGCCGGCAACGAGACTCTGCACCGTGCCTTCTTCGATCGCGCATCGCGGAATCCCGATGCGGTGGCGCTCGAGTGGGGCGACAGCGAGTCGATGACGTACGGCGATCTGTGTGACCGCGCCTCGAGAGTGGCTGCGGCACTGGCAGATCGCGATGTGGCAGTGGGCGACACCGTAGGGGTGAGGCTGCCGAAGGGTCCGGATCAAGTGGTCGCAGTTCTCGGTGTGCTCGCCGCAGGCGGGGTGTACGTACCGATCGGCGTCGACCAACCGTCGAGCCGTGCTGCACTGATTGCCCGAAAAGCAGGGTTCACGGTGACGATCGGAGGATCGGGAGACGACGGCCTCGCGGTGTCCGACGCGATCCTGAGCGAGCCTCTGCCCGCCCCGCATCTCGGACCCGACACCGCTCCCGCGTACATGATCTTCACGTCCGGTTCGACAGGTGAGCCGAAGGGCGTGGTCGTCTCGCATCGTGCGGCGATGAACACGATCGGCGACCTGGTCGACCGATTCTCGCTGGACGAGCGCTACCGCCCGTTGTGCCTGTCGGAGTTGGATTTCGACCTGTGCACGTTCGATGTGTTCTCGGTGTTCGCAGCCGGCGGGACGGCCGTGCTCGTCCAGGAACACGAGCGCAAGGATCCGCAGCGGTGGGCCGCTCTGATTCGTGCGCATCGAGTCACGGTGATCAGCTGCGTACCGCCGCTGTTGGACATGATCCTCTCCGCCGGTGAAGATCTGGGCGATTCGCTCGAGGTCGTCATGCTCGGCGGCGACAAGGTCGGTGTCGATCTCTATCGCCGGCTGAGGGCGGCCGTGCCGGGATGCCGATTCGCCGGACTCGGCGGCGCAACCGAAACGGCCATCCACAACAGCATCTGCGAGGTCGTCGAGGTCGACCCGCACTGGCGCACGGTGCCGTTCGGACTGCCGCTACGGTCGATGGCGCTACGGGTCGTCGATGCGCGCGGCCACCTGGTACCGGACTGGGTGCCCGGCGAGCTGTGGGTGGCAGGAACAGGATTGGCCGACGGTTACCTGGACGACCCCGAGCGCACGCGTGAACGCTTCGTCGACGCCGATGGTTACCGCTGGTACCGCACCGGCGATCTGGTTCGCTACGGCACGGACTCGATGGTCGAATTCATCGGCCGCGTCGACAATCAGATCAAGATCAACGGATTCCGCATCGAGCTCGG
>NZ_BAOX01000210.1:0-8870 GCF_000813105.1 Rhodococcus sp. BS-15
CCTGCGGGCTCCACTCCTGCACGATCACACGTACCAGAACCGGACCCAACACATTCGCCACCGCAATACCCGCAGCCGCCACGAGGGTTCCCGCCACCAGCACCGGCCAGGACGGCACTGCGCGCACCGCGGTGCCCACAGCGATGAGAATCAAGCATCCGACGAGCACGTGGGTCACCCGCGCGCGACGCAGCACAAAGCCTGCAGCAGCCGCGCACACGCCGAGGACGATCACCGGCCCCGTCGTCAGCAGCGCCATCGAGACGGAGTCGGCAGAGTAGAACGCTGCAATATCCGAGGTGAGAGCAGAGGTACTGCCGAACAACAGACGCAGACCGAGACCGAACAACACGACGGTGACCACAGCGAACACGGTTCGGGAATTCATGGCCTGCTTTCGGCATCGGAACGAGGGATAGTTTCCTTCCCTCACAATGCACCACAGGTCGAGCGGGAATTCCCTCGACTCCCGCCACGGGTTCACGAATGCCGCACCGAACCGAGACCGGATCAACCGTGTATCTGACAGTCCCCGCATGGACTGCGGCCGTCACCGGTCCGGTCACGGGGTGATCGGGTTGGTGGTCGTGTTCTCCGACGTGTGGCGTTTTATCGGACCTCGACCATCCGCTACGTGCCTGTCACCCGCTCTTCGATCCGAACGCGATCTATCAGATGGGCCAGGGCGAACGGGTCGTGTGCGAACATCCGCTCCACACTTGCCTTGTCGGTGCCTTCGACGATCATCGTGGCACCACTGTGATCGGCGAGTGGGCTCGACGATCGGAGAATCTTGCGACGCTCGAGTTCACGCAGCCATGCGCGGTGATCGGTTCGGTGATCGTCACGGCCCGAGGATGTTTCGGGGGTGTAGGTGTATTCGACGACGAATATCGGCATGTCAGATCTCCATGTCCTCGAGCTCCATTCCCTTGGTCTCTCTGATCTTGTACTTGACGAAGAAGAAAGACAGGATCGCGAAGAACGCAAAGAACGAATAGATGAATCCGAGTCCGATGGTGTCGGACAACGGCGGAAAGGCCAGGGTGATGGCGAAGTTGGCAATCCAATTGGCCGCAGTACTGATACCGAGGGCGACGGCGCGCATTCGGTTGGGGAACATCTCTCCGAGCATCACCCACATGATCGGTCCCCAGGTCGCGGCGAAGAAGACCACGAAGAGGTTCGCGCCGACGAGAGCGACCGGGCCCCACGGCGACGGCAACTCGAGTTGGTCCCCGCTGCCTACTGCCTGAGTGAACGAGACGGCTGCGAGAACGAGGCCGACGAACATTCCTATCGAGCCGATCATGAGTAGATTTCGCCGGCCGAATCGGTCGACGAACAAGATGGCGACGAATGTCATCGAGACATTGATGACAGAGGTGATCACCGAGGTGACGAAAGACTGGTTCTCGCTGAATCCGACGGACTTCCACAGAGTCGTCGAGTAGTAGAAGATCGCGTTGATTCCGACGAACTGCTGCAGAATCGCCATCGTGATGCCGACCCAGACGATCGGTTGCAGGCCGAACTTGGGTCCGCGAATATCGGCGAACGACGACTTGGATTCCCGGCGCAGGGTCAATCGGATTTCCTTGACCCTCTCGTTCGGGTTCACTTCTCCGGTGATGTCTCCCAGAATGCGCGCCGCTTCTTCGTCGAGGTGTTTTCCGACGAGGTATCTGGGTGACTCGGGAATCAGAGTGGCGAGAAAGCCGTAGACGAGGGCCGGTGCGACGCCGACCAGGAACATCCACCGCCAGGCTTCTAGTCCGAACCACAGGTCGTTCGACGGTCCGCCTGCGGCGTTCTGCAGCACCGCGTCCGACAGTAGAGCGGCGAAGATTCCGACGGTGATGGCCAGCTGTTGCAGCGAGGCCAATCCACCTCGGTAGCGGGCCGGGGCAATCTCCGAGATGTACGCGGGCGCGATCACCGATGCGATACCGATGCCCAGGCCGCCGAGTACACGCCAGAGCATGAGATCCGGAACGCTGAACGCGAACCCGGATCCCACCGACGAAAATGGTGAACAGTGCGGAACCGAGCAACATCACCTTCTTTCGGCCCCAGCTGTCGGCGAGACGGCCGGCGAACCAAGCTCCGACGGCACAACCGAGAAGTGCGATGGCCACCGCGAAGCCGGTGACGAACGACGACAGTGCGAAGTTCTCTTGGATGGAGTCCACCGCGCCGTTGACCACGGACGAATCGAACCCGAACAGGAAGCCGCCGACAGCGGCGGCAATCGTGACTCCGATGACTTTGGCGGTGTGCCGATCGGTGGATTGCGTCATCACGTGACCCAGCTTTCGAGGTGAACCAGCATCCTTGGTGGTCGATCGCCATCATCGTCCTCGCATCGACGGAATGGGAGCGAAATCGCCTCGTTATTATCGGCGTGCGAAAATCGGCTCTCCGAAAAAGGGTGAATTGTCCGATATTCCGCTGTCGAACTCGAAGTTGTGGACGGAAATCTCTCGAATGTTGTCCGTAACTTCGAGTTCGGCGAGATGCGAGTCAGCGTGCCTGGGCGGCCGACCACTGATCGAAGGTCTGTGAACCGTGATCCGAATCGTTCGTGGTGACCAGAGTTCCGTCTCGCATCGCGCGACCGTATGCGCCGGGAATCGGGACCTCGAGTACCAGACCGCGAGCACCGATTGCTCGTGCATACCCACGCACCATCTCGGCCATGCGCTCTTCACGTGGTCCACCGAGATCGGCGACTCGCCCTGCCGGTGGACCCTCCGCCAGGTCGACCAGTCGCTCGGCGACCTCGCGGGCGGCGATCGGTTGCGAGACCATCCTGGGGATGATTGTCAGTGGACCGAACGAGGTCTGCGAGCGGATCTGCGCGGCGAACTCGTGGAACTGGGTTGCTCGAAGAATCGTCCAGGGTACTGCTCCAGCCCGAACGAGGTTCTCCTGCTTCACCTTTCCGGCGTAGTAGCCGTGCGGTGCCGCGTCTACCCCCACGATCGACAACGCGAGATGATGACCGACTCCGGCGGCGCTCTCCTCCGTGAGCAGATTGCGGGTGACGGCAGCGAAGAACGCCGTCGATTCTTTCGCCGAGATCGTCTGCGTCGATGCGACGTCGACCACCGCGTCGACGCCGGACAGGGCGTCGGACAGTCCTGACCCGGTGACGAGATCCACACCGGCAGATCGCGACAGTACGACCACCTCGTTTCCACGTTCTCGCGCAACCTCGACCACGTGCATTCCGACGGTTCCGGTTCCACCGGCTACGGCTAGCTTCATCGCGTATCCACCTGATTCTCGAGAGATGATGCGGACCGCGCTGCGCGGCCCTCCACTCTCTGACGACGCAGCCGTGCCGAATGTATGGCTGGTGTCAGACCCAGTGCCGGAGTTTGTCCGGATTCAGCACGATCCAGATGCTGGAGACCGCGCCGTCGGCGGTGTCGAACCCGATGACTCCGAACACCGCGCCGTCGCGCCGGATGACGATGCCCGACAGGCCGTTGATGGGTTCTATCGACCACTGGAGGTCGGTGGACTTGGCAGTGATGCCCCGGACGAAGCGAGCGACTCGATCGGATCGGAGGACGGCATTGCGGGCCGCGGATACGTGGCCGCCGCCGTCGCTGACCAAGGTGACGTCGGGCGCGAGCACCGAGACGAGGGATGCGATGTCCCCGCCTGCGGAGGCCGAGGCGAACGCCCGCACGACGCGGTCGTGCTCGATGGGGTCGGCGATGGAGCGGTGACGGGAATGCACGTGAGTTCGTGCGGCAGAGGCGAGTTGGCGGCAGGCAGCCGGGGATCGATCGAGAACGGTCGCGATCTCGTCGAACGGCATGGCGAACGCGTCGTGCAGTACGAATGCGACTCGCTGCGCCGGCCCGAGCGATTCGAGTACGACGAGCAATGCCAGCGTCACCGATTCCTGCTGCGCAACTCGGTCGGCGGGGTCGGCAGCGACCGAACTCTCGGGGTCGAGTCCGCGGACGGGTTCCGGCAGCCACTGCCCGACGTAGTTCTCGCGGCGAACGCGAGCCGATCCGAGCATGTCGAGGCAGATGCGGCCCACCACTCGGGTGAGCCACGCAGCAGGGACGTCGACAGCGTCACGTTCGGCGTCGGTGAGTCGGTACCAGCGAACGAGAGCCTCGGATGCGGCGTCTTCGGCGTCGCTGTAGGAACCGAGCATGCGGTAGGCGATACCGATCAGCCGACCGCGTTCGTTGTTCATGGCGTCAGACCTTATCCCGACAGAACAATGCCGAGTTCGAGGTCATGGACGAAAAACCGGAGAAATCCGTCCACAACCTCGAACTCGGCGGGCAATGCTAGACGCTGGCTACACCCGGGGCGAGGAAGCGCTGACCGGTTGCGGCCTCGGAGGCTCCGCTGCGATCCAGGTACGGCGTGATGCCGCCGTTCCAGAAGCCGAATCCGCCGCCGAGGAGCAGGCAGAGGTCGATGTCCTCGGCCGCTGCCACGACGCCCTCGTCGAGCATGATCTTGATCTCGTCGGCGATCGCGTTGCGGGTACGTTCGAGCACCTGCTCGGCGGTCGACGGCGAATCGCCCTGCGGCCACAGCGCAGCGACCTCGGGGTCGACGACCTGTCCCTCGGGGCCGTAGCTCCAAACGCCGGGCTTCTTCGCCTCGACCAGCGCGCGGAATCCGGGGGAGTCCTTGAACCGCTCCGGGTATGCCTCACCGAGGGTTTCCGCGGTGTGCAGGGCAACGGCAGGACCGACGAGGGCCAGCAGGGTCAGCGGGCTCATCGGCATGCCGAGTTCGCCCACGGCACCGTCGGCGACGTCGAAGGGGGTGCCTTCGTCGATCGCGCTGATGATCTCGTTCGACGCTCGCGTCACGAGCCGGTTGAACACGAAGCCGGGAAGATCCGCCGAAAGCACGGCGGACTTCTTCAGCGTCTTGGCTGTAGCGAACGCCGTTGCGAGCGTGGCGTCATCGGTCTTCTCGCCCTTGACGACCTCGAGCAGAGGCAGGACCGCCACCGGGTTGAAGAAGTGGAAGCCCACGACGCGCTCGGGGTGCTTCAGATCCGCAGCCATCTTCGTGATCGACAGCGAGGAGGTGTTGGTCGCGAGAATCGTTTCGGCGGAGACGAACTCCTCGACCTCGGCGAACACCTTCTTCTTCACGTCGAGGTTCTCGAACACTGCCTCGATGACGAAATCGGTCTTCGCAAAGGCTGCCTTGTCGATCGAGCCGGAGACCAACGCCTTCAACCGATTTGCGGCGTCGGGGGACAGGCGCTTCTTGCCGAGTAGTTTGTCGATCTCGCCGTGGACGTAGCCGACGCCCTTGTCGATGCGCTCCTGGTCGATGTCGGTGAGGATCACCGGCACCTTCAGCTGCCGCACGAACAGCAGAGCGAGCTGGCTGGCCATCAAGCCGGCACCGACGATGCCGACACCGGAGATCCTGCGTGCCAACGACTTGTCGGGCGCACCGGCGGGACGCTTCGCACGTTTCTGCACCAGATCGAAGGCGTACAGACCCGCGCGGAGCTCGTCCTTGACCAGCAACGTGGACAGGGCCTCGTCCTCGGCCGCGAAGCCCTTGTCGAGCGAGGCCGAGTCGGTGATGTCGGTGCTCTTGGCGAGCTCGAGCAGCTCCACCGCGGCGACGGGTCCGGGGGCGAAGTTGTTGGTCTTGCCGGCGACGATTCCCTTGGCGCGGGCGATGGCGTCGTCCCAGGCCTGTCCGCGGTCGATCTCGGGACGGTTGGGGACGATCTCACCCTTGATGACCTGAGCAGCCCACGCGAGGGACTGCTCGAGGAAGTCGGCTCCGCCGAAGAGGGCGTCGGCGATGCCGAGGTCGAGTGCCTGCTGCGGCTTGAGGACGCGGTTCTGGTTCAGCGCGTTCTCGATGACGACGGTGACGGCGTTCGAGGCTCCGATGATGTTGGGCAGCAACTGGGTTCCGCCCCATCCCGGTACCAGGCCGAGGAAGGCCTCGGGCAGACCGAGCGCGGCAGCGTTCTCGGCGACGGTGCGGTAGTGCGAGTGCAGTCCCACTTCGAGGCCGCCGCCGAGTGCAGCACCGTTGATGAAGCGAACGTCGGAATCGTCGACTCGCGCAGGCGACGGAACACCTTGTGGCCGAGCTGCCCGATCTGCAGCGCCTCGTCCTTGGTCTTGATGTTCGGCACACCGTTGAGGTCGGCACCGACGGCGAAGATGAACGGCTTGCCGGTGACGGCGATGGCCACCGGGTTCGCTGCGAATGCTTCGTCGAGTGCGGCGTCGAACTTGGCCAGTCCGCCGGGACCGAAGGTCGACGGCTTGGTGTGATCGAAGCCGTTGTCGAGCGTCACGAGGGCGATGGAGCCGTCGAGCCCCGGTACGGAGACGATCTTGGTGAAGGCGTTCGTGACTACCTCGTCGGTGAACGCTGTGGTGATGTCGCTCATGCCTTCGCTCCTGAGTAGTCAGCGTGGTTGGGGTTCTCCCAGATGACGGTGCCGCCCATGCCGAGACCGATGCACATGGTCGTCAGGCCGTAACGGACGTCGGGCTGCTGAGCGAACTGGCGGCTCAGCTGGGTCATCAGGCGGACGCCCGAGGACGCGAGGGGGTGGCCGCACGCGATGGCCCCGCCCCACTGGTTGACGCGGGGGTCGTCGTCGGCGATGCCGTAGTGCTCGAGGAAGGCGAGAACCTGGATGGCGAAGGCCTCGTTGATCTCGAACAGGCCGATATCGTCGATGCTCAATCCCGTTCGGCCGAGCAGCTTCTCGGTTGCGGGGACCGGTCCGATGCCCATGACGGCCGGGTCGACGCCGGCGAAGCTGAAGCCGACCATGCGCATGCCGATGTTCAGGCCGAGTTCGTGTGCGGTGTCCTCGCCGGCCAGGATCGCGGCGGTGGCACCGTCGTTGAGTCCTGCGGCGTTGCCTGCGGTCACGCGACCTGCGGGCCGGAACGGCGTCTTGAGCTTGGCGAGGTCCTCGACTGTGGTACCGGGGCGAGGCGGCTCGTCCTCGGTGGCCAGGCCCCAGCCTGCGGCGGACTTGGTGGCGACGGGCACGAGAGTGTCGGCGATGAAGCCGGCCTTCTTGGCTGCCTCGTACTTGTTCTGGCTGGCGACGGCGTACGCGTCGGTGCGGTCCTTGGTGATGCTCGGGAACCGGTCGTGCAGGTTCTCGGCGGTGTTGCCCATCACCAGTGCGCTCGGATCGACGAGCTTGTCGGCGAGAAAACGTGGGTTGGGGTCGACGCCTTCACCCATCGGGTGGCGGCCCATGTGCTCGACGCCACCGGCGATGACGACGTCGTATTGGCCGAAGCCGATGCCCGAGCCGGTGGTGGTCACGGAGGTCATGGCACCCGCGCACATGCGGTCGATGGCGAATCCGGGAACGCTGCGGGGGAGACCGGCCAGCAGGGCGGATGTCCGGCCGATGGTCAGGCCCTGGTCTCCGGTCTGCGTGGTCGCAGCGATCGCGACCTCGTCGATGCGCTCGGGAGGAAGGTTGGGGTTCTTACGAAGAAGTTCGCGAATTGCCTTGACGACGAGGTCGTCTGCGCGAGTGTCGGCGTACATGCCCTTGGGGCCTGCTTTGCCGAATGGGGTTCGGATGCCGTCGACGAAGACAACATTCCTCTGTGAGCTGGTGGACGCGGGTACAGACACGCTTTTCGTTCCTCCCGACAGATGCGGACGACTCGCCCGGGTGCCCGGACGCCGTCCTACTGTAGCGGGTATTACTCGTCGGTAACTTGGGAAGGGTGCAGTGCCTTCGCCAGTACGGGTACCACCAGGGTGCGCTGCCAGGGCCGGGCCCCGCCGTCGGTCAGTCGGGTATCGATCAGTTCGGCCGGGTCGACGTCCGGATCCGTAGGATTCTGCCAATCCCACACCAATCGGCGCAGCAGATCAGGCATCAGCAGATTCTCGACCGGAATCGACACCGATTCGCTGAGCTCGGTCATTGCCGCACGTACGTCGACAAGTCGGGCTGCTGCGTCGGGATCGCGGCGGGCCCATCTGTTGACCGGGGGTGGCCCGTCGAACGACGCTGCCATCGAGGGCAACTCGGCAGTGGGCAGCACTCGTGCCCGGGTCAGGGCCGAGGCCCACAATCGGGACGATCTGCGCTGACGGGGACCGCCGAAGACCGGCAGTTGCTCGAGCTCCCGCGAGGATTTCGGGTCCGCTGTTGCCGCCGCCACGATCGCCGAGTCGGGTAGCACCCGGCTCGGTGCCACATCACGCTTGGCCGCCAATTCGTCTCGCGTGGTCCACAGTTCGCGAACGGCAGCGAGGGTGCGGGGAGATTTGATCGCATGGATCCCCGATGTCCGACGCCATCTGTCGGTCTTGGGTTTGGGCGGCCCGAGAGTGAGGATGTGGGCGAATTCCTGTGCTGCCCATTCCGTCTTGCCCTGCTGGTCGAGTTCCTCGGCCATCGCGTCGCGGAGTTCGAGAAGAACCTCGACGTCGAGCGCGGCGTAGTTGAGCCAGGTGTCGGGCAGCGGCCGAGTGGACCAGTCGGCCGCGCCGTGTCCCTTCTGCAGCGCAAGCCCGAGGGTGCGTTCGACGATCGCTCCGAGGCCGACCCGGTCGAATCCCGCCAGCCGGCCGGCGAGTTCGGTGTCGTAGAGCGTGGCCGGCACCAGGCCGAGTTCGGCGAGTCCAGGGAGGTCTTGGTCGGCCGAGTGCAACACCCATTCGAGCGGGTTGATCACCTCGGCGAGCGGAGCGAGGTCGCCGGTGACGGGGATCGGATCGAGCAGAACGGTCCCTGCGCCGCGGCGACGAAACTGCAGCAGGTAGGCGCGCTGGGAGTAGCGGAATCCGGAGGCGCGTTCGGCGTCGACGGCAAGGGGGCCGTGACCCGATGCGAGAAGGGC
>NZ_BAOX01000209.1:0-8891 GCF_000813105.1 Rhodococcus sp. BS-15
CAGCCGTCGCGCAGCAGGACCGGCCACAAGCCAGCGCAGCCGCTGACCCAGCCCGTGCGCACGCCCAAGTCCGGTCCCCTCGGTCCGCAGGAGATGGCGACCTCTGCCGTCATGAGCAGCTTCACCGTCGCGTTGACGGTGATCGGTGTGTTGGTACCGATGGCGACGATCCTTCAGGTCGTCGCAGCGATTCCCATGTCGGTGGTCGCGCTCCGGTATCGGACTCGTGCACTGGTCACCTCTGCGGTCGCCGGCACCCTCGTCGGATTTGTCGCGGCAGGTACCCAGACCGCCATCAGTGTTGCCAGCGCTGCCCTTCTGGGCGGCCTGGTCGGGCGGGCGAAGCGCAAGAAGCAAGGACTGTTCGGCGTTCTCGTCACTTCGACGGTCGTCGGGCCGGCGCTCGGCGCATTGACCGTGCTGATGCTGCTCGTTCTCGTTCCGCTGCGCGAGCTGTTCCTCGAGACTCTCCGCAACACCTTCGAGGGCATTTCTCGACTGCTCGAGCGCACATCGGCACTGCAAGGCGTTGCCGACGTGATCCGCACCGGCTCCACGACCGTGCTCGACAACTGGTGGTGGTGGGTAGGCGGGTCGATCGCCTTCGGCATCGTCACCGGAACGCTGTTCGCGTGGCTCATCCTCACCGCGATCCTCGACCGCCTCTCCACCATTCCCACCCCCGAACCTCTGGCTCGAGCGCCGACGACGAGATCGGGCCGCTACCGGTGACACTCACCGCAGTCGGATTCCGCTACCAGGGAAGCACGACGTCCGCGTTGACCGGCGTCGACCTCCGCATCGAAACCGGTGAATTCGTGGCGATCGTCGGCCACAACGGTTCCGGCAAATCGAGCTGACGCGGATCCTCGCCGGTCTCGATCCGTCGGAGGGAACTGTGGACAGGCCCGGCTCGACCGGTCTTGGACGGTACGGCGGTACGGCGGTGGTGCTGCAGCGCCCCGAAAGTCAGATCCTCGGCACCCGCGTCGCCGACGACGTGGTGTGGGGATTGCCACCCGGCGATTCGCGCCCCGACGTCGAAGCCCTGCTCGACGAGGTCGGACTCGGCGGCATGGGAGCGCGCGACACCGCCTCCCTGTCCGGTGGCGAAATGCAGCGACTCGCCGTCGCCGCAGCACTTGCTCGCCGCCCTGCGCTTCTCATCGCCGACGAGGCAACCGCGATGATCGACGCCTCCGGGCGCGAACATCTGGTCTCGCTCCTCGCCGAACTGCCTCGCAGGCACGAGATGTCGGTCGTGCTGGTCACCCACCATGTCTCCGAGACCGTCGCAGCAGATCGCGTCGTACATCTGCACGAGGGCTATCAGGTGCAGCACGACACGACGTGGATGCACGCTCGAACGGAGAATCCTGCTGCTCTGCACGACAATTCGAGTGAACGTCTCCTCGAACTGAGCGGCGTCGAGCACACGTACAACCGCCGCACCCCGTGGGCGCAGGCAGCCTGAACGGCGTCGACATCACCGTCAAACGCGGTGAGGGTGTGCTGGTTCTCGGTGGCAACGGTTCGGGCAAATCCACTCTCGCCTGGATCATGGCCGGCCTCACCGGCCCGACCAATGGCACCGCCCGGCTCGGCGGCAAGGCGATGACCTCACGCGTCGGCGATGTCGGGCTCGCGTTTCAGCACTCTCGCCTGCAGTTGCAGCGGCGTACCGTCTCCGAGGACATCGCTGCCGCTGCCGGTCCCGAAACAGGTTCTGCCACAGTATCGTCCGCGATGGATGCCGTCGGCCTGGACAGGTCGTTGGCCGCTCGCGACATCGATTCGCTCAGTGGTGGTCAGATGCGACGCGTGGTGCTGGCCGGACTGATTGCGCGTCGGCCTCGCATGCTGGTTCTCGACGAACCGCTGGCCGGGCTCGACCCTCCCGGACGCGACGACATCATCGGCGTTCTCGCCGGACTGCGCGATCGCGGCGTCGCCATCGTCGTCATCTCGCACGACGTGGACGGCATGGACACCGTCTGCAGCCGCACCATCACGATGGCCGACGGCCACATCGTCTCCGATTCGATCCTGGGGAGCGTGCACTCGTGACCACCGTCGTACTGCGTCAGGTCCCGCGATTCTCACCGATCCACCGTCTGTGGGCCGGCACCAAACTCGTCGCCGTGCTGCTGCTGAGCATCACTCTCGTGGTGGCACCGACGTGGCCCGCCCTGGGAATCGTGTTCGCGCTGTTGGTCATCGCCGCGATCATCGCGCATGTCCCGATCACCGCACTGCCGCGTCCGCCGTGGTGGATCTGGGCCTTGTTCGGCGTCGGGGCCCTGATCAACCTGCCGATCGGCGGCGCGGCAGTGCTGGTGTATCTGCGCGCAACGCTGTTCATCTTCGTCCTGCTCGGCGCATCGATGATGATCGGCTGGACCACCTCGATGAGCGACATCGCCCCTGCGGTCTCCAAACTGGGCACGCCGCTGAAGAAGCTGAAGTTGCCCGTCGACGAGTGGGCGATCGCCGTGGCCCTGAGCCTGCGGTCGCTTCCGTTGCTGATCGAAGAGATGCGCACCCTCAACGCTGCCCGACGCCTGCGCCCCAAGCCGGTCGTCAACAGCGCGTCGGACAATTCTCTGGTCGACATCGTGACGACGGTGATGTCGGTTGCCATCAGACGGGCCGACGAAATGGGTGGGGCCATCACCGCGCGCGGAGGCACCGGAATGATCACCGCCACCGAAGCGCGTTTCAAGGCCTCCGACGCGGTGACGCTGACCGTGGTGACTCTGGCCTGCGCCGCTGCCATCACGATCAGCTTCCTGTGGAGCTGACCTACTCGCCCGCGAGACGTTCGGTGCGCGAGTTCAACGCCTTGACGAACACGTCCGGGATGTCTCGCGGATCCTCGGCGACATAGCTCGTTCCGCCGGTTACAGCCGAGATCTGTTGCAGCGCAACCGGATCTGCATCACCGGTGACGCCGACGGTGATGATCACGATGGGGCGCACCGGATCCTGCTCCTGCTGCAGCGACGCCAGTAGCTGGTCGAGGGAGATGCTGCCCTCGTCTTCGTTGGCTCCGTCGGTCAGGATGATGACGCTGTTGACGTAGTTGGGGTCGTATCCCTCCTTGACCCTTCGAAACGCAGCCAACGTGGTGTCGTAGAGCCCGGTTCCGCCCCCGACGAGAGCCGGGAGGCCTCGGATCGAATCGAGAATGGCGTCGCGCTGCGACTTTCCGTTGAACGTACCGTCGGCCTTACCCATCGGCACCAGCTCGCGGTAGTCCTGCTTTCCACCGCCGAGTCCGATCGAGAACGCCCACAACCCCATCTGCGTCTGATCGCTGAAGAGCGAGTTGGCACCTATCGACGCGTCGACGGTCAGCGCGATACGCGTGGAGTCACCCGATTTCGCGGCCATCGAACCCGACACGTCCTCGACGACGAGGGTGCGCAGCGGTAGCGCGAGCACGGCCCAATCCCGCAGCGTCGTTTCGATGGACAGCGGGTTCTTGATCTCGAGCGACGCGACGGACCCGACGCCTCGGCCGTCGGGAAGTGGTGTGCCACTCGATGTCCGGAAGCCTGCTGTGACCAGGGTGTCGGCAGCCGACGCGGTGGCGAGAACCGAGCCCAAGGCAGCTCCGGCCTGCTTGACGCGGTCGTACTCGGGGCCGGCAGGTGCGGTCACGGCGAGCGGGTAATTGAGGAAGTAGCTGCCGGTCGGCGGAACCGACTCCGCCAGAGCCGATCCCGGATTGTCGGCCTCGTACGCGAGCAGTGCCTGTTCGGTGGCCACACTGGTACCACCGTCCGCAGCCACCTGGGCCACCAGATCGGGGGTGTCGTGTGGGGCATCCGCGATCCGCCCGAAGTCCTGAGCCATGGGCACCAGTGCGGCCGACACGGCCTTGGCGTCGGAGATCGCCACCTCGGATTCGGCCAGCGCACCGAGGATCGCGGCATTCGAGGCGCTGCTGGTCAGTGGATCACCGATGCGTTGATCGGGAAGCTGCAGCACGCTGAGCCAGGTATCGGTCACCGGCACGGCATCGGACTTCGAAACCAGGACCGGCAGTGTGTTCGCGACGGAGGTCTTGGCCAGCTCGGGTAGCGCTCCGGTCGAGCGGAGGGTCTTGAGCAGCCACAGCGTCGAATCCGGGATCCACAGGTCCGGGCGATTTTCGGCACCCGCGATCTCCGTCGCCGTATCGGTGGGACGTTCTGCTCGCACCTCGAAGTTCACGCAACCGCGCTCGACCTCGCCTGCCTGCGCGAGAATCTGCTGCACCGGCTCGGCGATGGAGGTGTCCACCGCGAGCGAGACCGTGTCGAGGGAATCGCAGGAGTTCGCACCGGATGCGCGCACCGCTTGCACTCCGAAGAATCCACCGACCACGACGACGACGGCCACCAGGGCGACCACCGCCCAGATGACGGCCGACCCGGACCTGCGCGCACTACCGCTGTGACGTCCCGACATCTATGCAAACCCCCTGCTCGGCACCCGTTGCGCTCACACGACGAGAGCAACCGTACGCACACTCGTCAAGTGACGCGACGCACAGCATAGTAGCCTTCTCAACGACCGGAGCGGCTTCTGAGCGCATTGACGAACACGTTGGGGATCTCCGCAGGATTTCGTGCGACGAAGCTCGTACCGCCCGTCGCGGCCGAAATCTGTTGCAGCACACCGGCATCTGCATCATCGGTGATGCCGATGGTGACGATGACGACCGGCTTGGACGGGTCCTGCTCGGCGCGCAGAGTCGACAGCAGCTCGTCGAGCGAGATGCTGTCGGGGTCCTCGTTGGTGCCGTCGGTGAGGATGATGACGCTGTTCACGGCATCGGGGTCGTAGCCCTGCTGCACGGTACGGAACGCGGCCAACGTGGTGTCGTACAACCCGGTACCCCCGCCGACCAGGGACGGAAGGCTGCGGATCTGCTGCAGCAGCACCTCGCGCTGACTGGTGTCGCCGACCTGTTCGTCCATTCGCCGAATCGGTGCCAACTCTCGGTAGTCCTGAGAGTCGCCACCGAGTCCGATCGAGAACGCCCACAATCCCATCGACGCGTTGTCGGGGAACAGCCGGTTTCCGGTCTCACTGGCCTGCACCGTCATGGCGATACGTGAATTCGCCCCGGCGCTGTAGTTCATCGATCCGGAGACATCCTCCATCACGAGAGTCCGCGACGGAAGCGCCAACACCTGGTACTCCCGCAGCGTCGACTCGGCGGCCTGCTGATCGGCAATCGTCAGGGGCGTGACATCCCCGATGCCACGATCGGAATCGAGAGGGGCCATGTCCGCGGACCGAAACCCGGCCTCGGACAGAGCCTGCTGCCCCTGTTCGGATTCGATGGCCGTGGCCAGTGCCGTCCCGACGGACTTCGCGGTCTCGTGTCGATCGCCTGCGGGTTCGGTCACCGCCAGCGGAAAGTTCAGAAAGATGGTGCCCGTCGGCGGCACCGTCGCGCCCAGTTCGACGCTCTTCTCCTGCTGGTAGGCCAGGAAGGCCTGCTCGGAGACCACCGCGACACCTCCGTCGGCGACGAGATCGTCGAGTCGCACCGTCGGATCGGCCTCACCGCGCGTGGCGGCCTGAGCCTGAGCGATGGGAACGAGCGCCGCCGAGACCGCGTCGAGGGCGGTCTCGTCCGATCCTGCTTCTGCGACCGCGCCCAGGATGGCCGCGTCGGATGTGGTGTTGGCCAACGGGTTACCGATGCGCAGACCCTCGAGCTTCAATGCGGTGAGCCAGGTGTCGAAGAACGGCACTTCGTCCTTGCGGGCAGCGAGCACAGCCGGGCTGCCTGCCACCGACTGACTGGCCAGGTCGATCAACGACGCTGTGGACCGCACGGTCTTACCGATCCACAGTGACGAATCCGGAACCCACAGCGAGGGAACATCGTCGCCTTTGGCCACCGCGGCCGAGACCTGACCCGACTCGGTGGCGATGACCTCGACACCGGCACAACCCAGGTCCTCGGCGGAGGTGTTGTCGACGATCTGCTGCAGCACCGGCGCGATCGCCGGATCCGCGGCCAGAGAGTAGGACTGCGTGTCGCCGCAGGCGGACCCGAAGGCCTTCAGCGCGAAAAACGCGCCGCCGCCGACCACGAGCAGCAGAACTACGGCGACGACGCCGTACTTGGCGATTCCTCGGCTGCTCGAGGTGGACGACGGGGCACTGTGTCTACCTGGCATGGCGCGCTCCTACTTCATCGGTCGTTCCACAGGCTCCACTTCTGCCCCGTCAGCCGTAGATCTTGACGAACGTCTTCAGCGAGTTCTCGATATCGCCCTTGAGAGCGCGCGCGACGCCGGAGCCGATCGGACCGAACAGTGGTGCACCGCCGAGATTGACGTCGATGGTGATCTCGGAGCCGTCACCCTTTGATGTCACGGTCAGGTTCAGGCCGATCTTGACGCCGCCCTTGCCGTTGCCCTTGAGCTCGAGCTTCTTGGGCGGATCGTAGGACTCGATCTTCCAGGACACCCGGTTGCGCATGCCCTTCACGCTGGCGATGGAGTCCAGGGTGGTGCCGACGGCCAGTTGGTCAGGCAGCTCACCGCGCCACGCTTCGTGGATGGAGAGCCACTGCTCGTAGCCGGACAGATCGGACGCGTGCGCCCACGTCTGCTCGGGGGTCAGTGGGACGTCGAGGGAAACCTTCAGCTTGGCCACAGCAGGGATGGTAACCGCTGAACGAAAAATGTCCGTGTGAGGCCTTGCTCACACGGACATTCTCGGTGAAGCCTGCTAGCGACTAGTGAGCGCTGGCCTTCTCCGCACCGATACCGGTGAGGGAGCGAACCTCCATCTCGGCCTGCTTGTCGGTGTTCTCGGTGTCCTTCGAGATCAGGGTTCCGACGATGCCGAGGATGAATGCCAGCGGGATCGACACGATGCCCGGGTTGGACAGCGGGAACCAGGCGAAGTCCGAGCCGGGAACCATCGACGTCGGCGATCCGGAGACAGCCGGGGAGAAGATGATCAGCACGATCGTGGAGATCAGGCCTCCGTACATGCTGAACAGTGCGCCGGTGGTGGTGAATCGACGCCAGAACAGCGAGTACAGGATGGTCGGCAGGTTCGCGGCCGCAGCAACGGCGAACGCGAGTGCCACCAGGAACGCGATGTTCTGACCGTTGGCGAGGATGCCGAGGCCGATTGCCAGCAGACCGATGACGACGGCCGTGATGCGCGAGACCTTGACCTGCTTCTTGTCGTCCACCTTGCCCTTCTTGATGACGCTCGCGTAGATGTCGTGAGCGAACGACGCCGAGGCGGTGATCGTCAAGCCGGCGACCACGGCGAGGATGGTCGCGAAGGCGACCGCCGAGATGACACCGAGCAGGATCACGCCGCCGAGCTCGAAGGCCAACAGCGGAGCCGCGGAGTTCTGACCGCCGGCCGAGGCCAGGATGCGGTCGGGTCCGACGATCGCTGCGGCACCGTAGCCGAGCACGAGGGTGAACAGGTAGAACGCACCGATGAGCGCGATGGCCCACACGACGCTACGACGAGCTTCCTTGGCGGTAGGCACCGTGTAGAAGCGCATCAGCACGTGCGGAAGACCTGCAGTGCCGAGCACGAGTGCGATACCGAGCGAGAGGAAGTTGATCTTCGAGGTGGCGCTGCCGCCGTACTGTGCACCCGGTGCGATGACGTCACGCGCTGCGACCGGATCACTTGCCGATCCGGCGACCATGGCCTGAGCACTACCGAGCAGCTCGGAGAAGTTCAGGCCGAACTTCGCGAGCACCAGCACGGTCATGAACGCGGCACCGGTGATCAGTAGAACGGCCTTGATGATCTGAACCCATGTGGTGCCCTTCATGCCGCCGATGAGCACGTACGCGATCATCAGCACACCGACGACCGCGATGACGATGGACTGCCCGGTGCGGTCTGAGATGTCGAGCAACAGTGCGACGAGTCCGCCTGCGCCTGCCATCTGAGCGAGCAGGTAGAACAGCGACACGGTCAAGGTGGACAACGCGGCCGCGGTACGAACCGGGCCCTGCTTGAGCCGGAAGCTCAGCACGTCCGCCATGGTGAATTTGCCGGTGTTCCTGAGCAATTCAGCGACCAGGAGCAGGGCGACGAGCCAGGCCACCAGGAAGCCGATGGAGTACAGGAAGCCGTCGTAGCCGTAGACGGCGATGGCACCGGCGATACCGAGAAAGCTTGCTGCGGAGAGATAGTCGCCGGCAATGGCGACGCCGTTCTGCGGCCCGGAGAATCCGCCGCCTGCGGTGAAGAACTCAGCGGAGGTCGCGTTCTTCTTCGAGGCGCGAATCACGACGGCCATCGTGATGAGGACGAACGCACCGAAGATGGCGATGTTGACGAGTGGCTCACCGACGGTGGTGTCGGCGGCCTGGGCAAGTGTCATCACGACTTGGCTCCCTGGGAAGATTCCATCTCGGCGCGCAGGGCTGCGGCGCGAGGATCGAGTTCACGGTTGGCGAACCTCACGTAGATGCCGGTGATGGCGAATGTCGTGACGAACTGGCCGAGGCCGAGCAGCAGGCCGACATTGATGTTGCCCCACACCTTGGTGGCCATGAAGTCGACCGCGTAGGTGCTCAGCAGCACGTAGATGACGTACCAGACCAGGAAGAACCCGGCCATCGGGAACACGAAACTACGCAGACGACGCCGGAGTTCCTGGAACTCTGGACTGGCCTGCATGTCGACGAACGCTTGCGCGTCCGGTGGCGAACTGGTTTCCGATGCGGTCACCTTGGACTCCTGAAGTAGATGTGAGCTGTAGCTGACTCGGAACATTAGTGAGAGTCAGGTCACAAAATCAGGAGGTGGTGTCGATCACACGATGGGCTGCGGGAGTGTGCGACGAGCGGTCGAGAATGGCAGTTGAGCGGCGGCGGGAGTGGAGCCTGCGG
>NZ_BAOX01000208.1:0-8945 GCF_000813105.1 Rhodococcus sp. BS-15
TGGGAGCCGCGGTGGCGTCGCCCACGGCGTTCGCGTTGGTGGCGACCACGTTCGCGCCGGGGCCGGTTCGGAATCAGGCCATCGCGATCTACGCGGCCATGACGGGTGTCGGCTCCATCGCCGGGCTGATCATCGGCGGTGCGTTGACCGAGGTGTCGTGGCGGTGGATCTTCCTGATCAACGTGCCTATCGGTGTCGTCATCGTGGTGCTCGCGGTCGTCTCGCTGCAGGAGACGGTGGGGGCGAAGTTGCCGCTCGACGTACCGGGAGCGATTTTGGCGACGCTCGGCTGCACCGGAGTGGTGCTGGCTCTGAGCGAGGGCACCGAACTGGGCTGGACCAATCCGATCGTCATCGTCTCCCTGCTCGCCGGACTGCTCTTCCTCGGGCTGTTCCTGCTGGTCGAGCGTCGCGCAGACAATCCACTGCTCCCGTTCTCGCTGTTCGGCAGCCGAGACCGAGTGGCGACGTTCGTGGCCATCTTCTTCGCCGGTGGCGTGATGTTCTGCCTCGCCGCCTACGTTGCACTGTTCGTCCAGGACATCCTGGGATACAGCCCGTTGCACGCGGGCCTGGCGTTCGTGCCGTTCGCCTTCGGGCTCGGTGCCGCGGCGTTCCTGGCCTCGCAGTTGGTGACGCGCATCGCTCCTCGTTGGCTGATCCTCAGCGGCGCCGTCATCATGGTCGGCTGGCTGATGGTGTCGGTCGCGACGATGAACGCGGACTCGTCGTACTTCCCCGGACTGTTCTTCCCCGTCATCGGCATCGGATTCGGCGTCGGCCTCACGGTCGTGCCGCTCCCGCTGTGCGCCATCGCCGGAGTGAGCCCCACCGAGATCGGCCCGTTGACCGCTATTGCCCTGGTTGCCCAGACCCTCGGTGGGCCGCTGGCCCTGGCCGTGATCGGCGCGCTGGTCACCTCTCGCACCCTCTCACTGGGCGGCATCTCGGGACCGGCCACGCTGATGAACGACAACCAGCTCGATGCATTGAGCTCGGGCTACATGTTCGCGCTGTTCTGCTGCGCCGTGTGCGCCGTGGTCGCGGGAATCGCTGCGGTGTTCATCCGCTTCACCCCGCAGCAGGTCGCTCAGGCCCAGGCTGCGCAGGAAGACGTCCAGAAGGCTGATTTCCTCTCTGGCAAACCCGTTTCTGGTACCGGCGCACCACTATTGATCCACAGGCGCCGAGTTGTCCACAATTGCCGTTCGGCTCGGTTTTCGGAGTCGCTGTCGGTGCACGATCGGTGCATGCATCCTGACGCCAACGGTCTCATTTCCCGCGCCACAGCGTTGAGTGCCGGCTACACGAACACAGATCTGCAAAGGCTGTGCGCCCGAGGCGAACTGGTTCGGATCGTTCCCGGAATGTATGCACAGCGGCAGTTGTGTTCGACGCTCGATCCACGCGGAATGCACCGGCTGACGGCCGTCGGATCCCTGGCAACCAAAGCCGACGCAGCAGCCAGCCACGTCTCCGCAGCTGTTCGTCCGCGGGTTCGATCTGTGGAACACCGATTTGGACCGAGTGCACCTGACGATCCCCGACGGAAAAGGGCGCACGACTTCGCGATTGCACGTGCACTCGACGCCGCTTCCGGCGGAATTCGTGTCGACGGAGATGGGAATACCGGTGACCTCGCCGGAGCGCACCGTGGTCGATTGCGCGCGGCTGCTCGATCTCGATCATGCCGTCGTGATCGGAGACTCGGCTCTGCGATCGAAGAAGGTGTCGATGAATCGGTTGCGGGCAGCGTTGGAGGTCTCGGCGCGCACGAACGGTATCGGCGCGGCTCGGCGGGCGGTCGCCGCAATGAACGGTCTGAGCGAAAGCCCCGGAGAATCCCTCAGCAGACTGCGGATGAAGGAGTACGGCTTCCCGAACCCAGTTCTGCAACAGGTACTGCGAGTGGGATCCCAGTTCCTTGCCCGAGTCGACTTCTACTGGAAAGGCTGGCGTGTGATCGGCGAATTCGACGGCATGGACAAGTACGCGACCGGAAAGACGTTGGCGCAGGAAAAGGTTCGCGAGGACGAGCTCCGGGACCGGGGAATGGAGGTGTTCCGGTGGACATAGAAGGACCTGTGGCAGTTCGGCATGGTGCGCGAGCGATTCGACCGTGCGTGCGCCAGGGCCGAACGTCGACGCTGAGTATGCCCACAGAATGTTCAGCTGCGCACCTGTACAGGTAGGCAACCGAATATTCTGTGGGCGAACGTCACCCGATGTGGGCGTCGTCGGCCGCGGCCTGGCCCGAATCCCATCCTTCGGCGTCCAGGCGTGGACCGCGCATTGGCTTCGCCGTCGGGAACAGTCGATCGAACTCGGCCTCGACGGCGACGGTCTGGGCAGCCAGAACAGGGAGCAGATCGGCCGATTCGACCGCGACCTCCTCCAAAGCGTGTGCATCGGCGTCGGTGAGGCGGTCTCCGATTCGGACGGCATAGGCGTAGAGGAACGCCTTGCCGAACGCCGCCGATCCGGCCTTCTTGCGCTTCTTGGCCTGCGGTGAATGCCCGAGGGCGCGCGTTGCCTGAACCAGCAGAGAGGTGAACAACAACTCGGTCTGTTCCACGTCCACCGGGGCACCGACCAGGGTTGCGACGGCGAACTCCGGATCCCAGATCGCTTTGACGCGGTTGGCGGTTCCGACCACGTGCAGCAGCTGCGCCTTGGCCGGGGCATGCGGGCCGTCGACGTGAACGCGTCGGCCGTGAATATCGATGTGGCCCTGCGCGAGCAGCATGGTGTCGATGGAGTAGCGCGTCATCAACTCCTGCGCCTTGGCCGTCAGCGTTTCCGCCTCCTCCTCGAAATCCGTGGCGTCGGCCTTGGCCAGCAGACCGCGAATCTTGCTCAGCATCTTGGTGTTCGGTGAGTCGGAGCCGGCGACACCCGTCACCGTGGGACGAGTGCGCGGCCACTGGGACGGCTTGGGGCCGAGCTGAGGCCACCGGGGGAGTGTCTGCCATTGACCGAGCAGCGTGAGTACGTCGAGCCACTGATCACTGGCAGCGATGTAATCGGATTTACCGGACGAGGTCAGGTAAGCGGTCAGGAAATCGGGCGTGGCCTCGACCCGGGCCGCAACCTTGGGGAACTGCTCGCAGATCGTGGACATCTGATCCACCCAGTCCTGCGGGGCCCGGGCGTCGGCGTCGGTGAGATCGGCCTGGTGCAGCAGCACCGCAGCAGCGAGATTGGCCACGGCCACCGTGTGCTGACGCCGCACGACATGCACCAGATCCATGGGCTGCCAGCCGTTTTCGTACATCGTCTCGATCATGTTCGTCAGCGCCCGAGAGCCGAGTTCGGTCGCATTCATCGACACCAGTCGATCTGCGACGTCGTCGGCGACGCGTTGGCTCTTGGTCTTGCCGACCGATGCGTCGGCCCCGCGGCGGAGCAGTTCCGGAATCTCGTTCATTCGGTGAGCACGATCAATTCGGTGCTCGACGCCACTTCGACTCGCAGACCGGCCTTGGATGCCACGCGGGCAACGGCTTTCACGTCCTTCGGCTCGGCGGTGGTCAGCGTCAATGCGCGTGCCAGCAGACCCTTGTGATGCTTGTTGAAATGGCTGACCACCGATCGGCTGCCGTCGGGCTTCTCGGTGAGCACCGTTGCGGTGATCGCGCCCGGAACAGGACCGAGCTGCTGATACGTGCCGGATCGGAGGTCGACGACGATCCCCTCGTCCTCGGCGTCGATGGCGTCGGAGAGTTCGGGCTTCCAGTGTGATCGCAGCGTCCCGAAATTCGGAACGGTCGATCCACCGGAGAGTCGGTAGGACGGAATCGGATCGGAGGCACGGACGGCACCGAACAGGGCCGAGCCGATCCACAGCCTCGCGTTCGCTCGGGCGCGACCGGCCCGGGTGAACGACGCCGCGTCGAGGGCGTCGTAGAGCACGCCGGTGTACCGCTGCAGTGCAGGTGTGGTGGGTGAGGTCCACAACCGGGCGTTGCGTTCGATCTCGTCCACCTGGGTGGGGCCGAGGCCGAGCGCCGCGATCGATGCGTCGACGTCGGCGGACAGTTCCACCAGCGCGTCGGCGAGCTTTCGACGAAGCGGAGTCAGCGAGGGCAACGACAGTCGGTCCAGATCGAGAGGTGCTCCGGAACCGCCGTCGGACTTCGTCTCGGAGGGAGGCAGCAGAATCAGCACGGGCTCGAGGCTACTCACTGTACGGCCGCCTGCTCACAGGCACTGTGTGAGCGACTAGTCTGACAACCCGTGATCACCCGTCTTTCGCAGTTGTTCCTTCGTACTCTTCGCGACGACCCGGCCGACGCCGAGGTCGACAGCCACAAGCTGTTGGTTCGCGCCGGCTACGTTCGTCGTATCGCGCCCGGCGTCTACTCCTGGTTGCCGTTGGGTCTGCGGGTGCTGCGGCAGGTCGAGCGTGTCGTGCGCGAGGAGATGAACGCCATCGGTGCGCAGGAGATATCTCTGCCCGCACTGCTGCCGCGCGAGCCGTACGAGACCACCAATCGGTGGACCGAATACGGCGACGCGCTGTTCCGGTTGCAGGACCGCAAGGGCAACGACATGCTGCTCGGTCCCACCCACGAGGAACTGTTCGCGCTGACGGTCAAGGCCGAGTACAACTCGTACAAGGATCTGCCGGTCACGCTGTACCAGATTCAGACCAAGTACCGCGACGAGGAGCGTCCCCGCGCCGGCATTCTGCGCGGCCGCGAGTTCGTGATGAAGGACTCGTACTCCTTCGACATGGACGAGGACGGACTGAAGAAGTCCTACGCCGCCCACCGTGAGGCGTACCAGCGCATCTTCGCCCGCCTCGGCGTCAGCTACGTCATCGTCGCCGCGACGTCCGGTGCCATGGGCGGCAGCGCCTCCGAGGAATTCCTGGCCGAGAGCGACATCGGTGAGGACACCTACGTGCGCTGCATCGAGTCGGGATACGCGGCCAACGTCGAGGCCGTCACCACTCCGGCACCGGAACCGCTCCCGATCGAGGGGCAGCCGGCTGCCGTCGATCACGAGACCGGCGACACGCCCACCATCGCGACCCTGGTGGAGTGGGCCAACTCCGCGGATCTCGGACGCACCGTCACCGGCGCGGACACGCTGAAGAACATTCTGCTCAAGGTTCGCAACGCAGAAGGGGAGTGGGAACTGCTCGCCGTCGGCCTGCCCGGTGACCGCGAGGTCGACGAGAAGCGCCTCGAAGCATTCCTGGAGCCTGCCGAGTTCGCTCTGCTGACCGACGCGGACTTCGCGGCCAATCCGTTCCTCGTCAAGGGGTACATCGGGCCTCGCGCATTGCAGGCCAACGGAGTTCGCTACCTCGTCGATCCCCGGGTGGTCGACGGCACGTCCTGGATCACCGGCGCGGATGTCAAGGGCAAGCACGTGGTCAACCTCGTCGCCGGTCGCGATTTCGTTCCCGACGGCACCATCGAAGCAGCCGAGGTGCGTGACGGCGACATGTCCCCCGACGGGCGCGGGCCGCTCGTGAGTGCTCGCGGAATCGAGATCGGGCACATCTTCCAGCTCGGCTACAAGTACACCGATGCGTTCTCGGTGGACGTCCTCGGTGAGACCGGCAAGCCGGTTCGCCTGACGCAGGGTTCCTACGGTGTCGGCGTCTCCCGTCTGGTCGCCGTGATCGCCGAGCAGATGCACGACGACAAGGGCCTGCGGTGGCCGTTGGAGGTGGCACCTGCCGATGTCCACCTGGTGATCGCCAACAAGGACGACGCTGCTCGCGCGGGCGCGGAATCGATTGCGACACAACTCGATACACAGGGCATCGAGGTCCTGTTCGACGACCGCAAGGCCTCGCCAGGAGTGAAGTTCAAGGACTCGGAACTGATCGGTGTTCCGCTGGTGGTCGTCATCGGCCGCGGCTGGGCCGACGGCAAGGTCGAGATCCGTGATCGCTTCACCGGTGAGAGTCGCGAACTCGACATCGACTCGGCGGTCGAGGAGATCGTGAAGGCTGTGCGGCACACACCGTAGGGAGTCTCGCGATCTCTCTGCGCGCTCGTTTACCCGCTGGTAGCTTCGGGTCAACGACTATGAGAGGTCACCACGTGTCTCACTTTGCGCTGTTCGATCCCACAACCTTCGATCCGGCCGAGCTCGACGGCGACTCTCGTCGAGCGCTGCGCGCCTTGATCGAGTGGTTCGAGAATCGAGGCAAGGCCAGGCTGCTCGCGGACGATCTCGACGCAGTCTGGCCCGCGGACTTCATCGAGTTCGTCGCCGAGCAGAAGCTGTTCGCAATCTTCTCCACGCCGGCCGCCTACGCGGACGGATCGCCGAACACGCGATGGGACGCTGCTCGCAATGCAGCGCTGAGCGAGGTTCTCGGGTTCTACGGTCTGGCCTACTGGTACACCTGGCAGGTCACCGTGCTGGGACTCGGGCCCATCTGGATGAGCGCCAACGACGACGCCAAACGGCGCGCCGCACGCGAGCTGGACCGCGGCGGTGTGATGGCGTTCGGACTGTCCGAGCGCGCACACGGAGCCGACGTCTACTCCACCGACATGCTGTTGACGCCCTCGACCGAGGACTCCGAACTCGAGTTCACCGCGTCGGGGGAGAAGTATTACATCGGGAACGGCAACGTTGCGGGTATGGTCTCGGTGTTCGGCCGACGCACCGACGTCGACGGACCCGATTCGTACGTGTTCTTCGTGGCAGACAGCGCGCACCCGGCCTATCGGCTTCGCGAGAGCGTCGTCCACGGGCAGATGTACGTCAGCACCTTCGCGCTCGAGAACTACCCCGTCCGGCAACAGGACATCCTGCACACCGGTGCCGACGCATTCTCGGCTGCGCTGAACACGGTCAACGTCGGAAAGTTCAACCTGTGCACCGGATCCATCGGCATCTGTGAGCACGCGTTCTACGAGGCGATCACGCACGCGAACAACAGAATTCTCTACGGCAATCGCGTCACCGATTTCCCGCACGTCCGCAGCGCATTCGTCGACGCGTACTCCCGCTGATCGCCATGAAGCTGTTCAGCGCGCGAGCGCTGGACTACTTCCGTGCCGCCGGACCCGAAGACCGGCGCTACCTCCTGTTCAATCCGATGACCAAGGCGAAGGTGACCTCCGAGGGCGAAACGGTCGTCCGTCTGTTGCACGACGTCATCGCGGCCAAAGGGTACGAGAAGAACACCTACTTCCGTGAAGCCGCCCAGCTGATCGGAACACTGCCGAAGCTCGAGGGCACGGTGCACGTCAACGTGGCGCTGATGCTCAAATTCATGCCTGCGTACATGTTCTCGCCCGCCGACTACCCGGACGTCGGTACCCGAACCGAGCCGGTCGACGACAGCTTCTTCTTCGCGCAGGGGCCCGCCCGTGGTGCTAGCTCGGTCCGGTTCCATGATTGGAACCCGCTGTACAGCAAGCACTCCGCGATACCCAACGTGGGACGGTTCTACGAGCAGGCCCAGGCGTTCAGGTCGTTTCTTCAGGACTGTGCGCCCGACGAAGCCCAGCAGAAGGATCTCGATTTCCTACTCGTGGTGGGGCACCTGTTCTCACTCGTCGTCTACGGCCACCTCGTGCTCGAACAAGCCGACGACATCTCCCCCGAGATGCTGGACCAGATCTTCGACTTCCAGATCAGAGACTTCTCCGGCTATGCCGTCGCGCTGTACGGAAAGCCCTCGTCGTCTGCGGCGCAACAGCAGTGGGCCCTGGACGCGATACGCAAGCCGGTGGTCGATGCGAGTCGTTTCGAGGCGGTGTGGAACGAGGTCGCCTCCTACGACGGCCGGTACGAGATGCGTCCCTAGCTCGGACGCTCAGCCGGGATCGGCCGGAACCAGCGTGGTTCCGAACGCGCACACCGTCATCTCGTGCAGTCCGGAGCTGTCGTTCGGATGCTCGAGCGCCTGCATCGACATGAGGACGTTGAGCAGCATCCCGTGCGCGATGAACTGCCGGGCCTGATCCTCGGAACAACCCGTACCGTCACGTATCTGGCTGTAGATGGCGCCCATTCCCTCCCGGGCCGCCCGGCCGATCTCGGGTACCGACCCTGCGCCGAATCCGTGCATCATGACCATCAACAGGTCGCGATCGGCCACCAGATCGGCGTAGGCGGAACCGAGATCTGCCAGGTGCTGTCGTCGTCGGGGTCGAGCGGGCCCGCCGCCAGCACGGCCTCGAACGCGGCCATGATGCCGTCGACGGAGCGTTGGAACACCAGACGAAACAACTCGACCTTGGTGCCGAACATGCGCACCACGTACGGCTGAGAGACACCGGCTTCCTTCGCGACCGCATCGGTACTGGTGCCTGCGTAGCCCCCGCGCGCGAACGCGCGCATCGCCGCGTCGAGAACGAGCTCTCGGCGGTCGGCCGCATCCATACGGGTGGCCTTGGGCTTGGGTGCAGAGGCGTCGGACATGTTGACAGGTTATCAGTCGATAACTTACGGTCTCGATTAAGTAATCATTCGATGCTTACAAGTTCGAGACGGGACGACCGCAATGACCGCCACAGCTTCCCCACCTGCAGTGCAGCCCGCCACTCGGAACGTTCCCGTGTGGCTCGGCATCCTCGCAGCATCCCTACCGATGTTCATGGCAACACTCGACAATCTGGTGATGACCAGCGCGCTCCCGGTCATCCAGCAAGATCTGAACGCCTCCGTCGGACAACTGCAATGGTTCATGAACGCCTACACCCTCACCTTCGCGACGTTCATGCTGACGGCGGCGACGCTCGGCGACAGGTGGGGCAGACGCGCGGTGTTCCTCGGCGGAATCGCTGTCTTCACCGCCGCCTCGGTGGCCAGCGCGCTCGCTGCGAGTCCAGCGATGCTCATCGCGGCGCGCGCCGTGCAAGGAATCGGTGCCGCCGCGATCCATGCCGTTGTCCCTGGCCCTGCTCGCCGCGGTGGTGCCGGTGAGCAAGCGGGCAATGGGCAATCGGGATCTGGGGTGGGGA
>NZ_BAOX01000207.1:0-9020 GCF_000813105.1 Rhodococcus sp. BS-15
TGGCCTGCCGGTCCGGCCAGGCGTTCCGCCGGTGCCACCGCCACCGCTCCCACCCGTTCGAGCCACTTCCCGAAGGTCCTCGCCGACGAGGTTCGCCTCGCCATCGACGTTCTGGCCGACCCGGCGGCCGAGTGCGTGGCCAACCACGAACGGACCGCGCGGAGGTCGAGGTCGGCGATCGTCGCATCCGGCGAGGACTCCGCGAAGTGAGCGAGCAACGAACGAGCATCGGAGACGTAGGCCCGGATGGTGTGCTCGGATCGCTCTCGACCGAGTCGCAGGTGCTCGGCGAACTCCTCGACGTGAATGTCGAGGTGAGACGGCAGCGAATCGGTCATCGGCTCAGCTTGGGCGCTGGCAGGCCGCGCGACAACCGGACACGCCGTCCGGCACGGGTTGTCGCCGGATCAGGCGTCGACTCCGGATTCGGCCTGTGCGAGTTCGCGCTTCCACACCCGGAACGTCTCCTCTGTTCGGCCGCGGCGCCAGTAGCCCGAGATCGAGGCCCACTCGGCGCCGACCCCGCGCTCCTTACGGATGTAGGGCCGGATGTTGTGCATGACGGCCTGCGCTTCTCCGTGCACGAAGACCTGAGCTTGCCCCGGCAGCCATTCCGTTTCCTTCACCGCTGCGATCAGGGGCGCGTTGTCTCCGGCCCGGTCGTCTCCGACCTCGTTCGAGGACGCACCCCGGTGGACCCAGGTCACATCGACGACGGCGAGCGTCTCCATGTAGATCTCGTCGTGCCGGTCGGCAACTTCGATGAAAACCTTGGCGACGGCGTCTTCCGGGAGCGCCTCGACGGCAGCAGCGATCGCCGGAATCGCCGATTCGTCGCCGGCGAACAGGTGCCAGTCCGCGTCGGGGCGCGGGGCGTACCCACCGGACGGGCCGAAGAACGACATCTCGTCCCCCCGGCTTCGCCCGGGTGGCCCACGGCCCCGCGACTCCCTCGTCGCCGTGCACCACGAAGTCGATGGCGATCTCCCGCGCGCCGGTGTCGACCGAGCGAACGGTGTACGTGCGCATGATCGGTTCGTCATCGGTCCCGAAGAACAACTTGACGTAGCGTCGGTCTCGTCGATCGCATCGAAGTCGTCGAAGTTGGCCCCACCCAGATACACCCGGTGCATGTGCGGAGTGAGCGCTTCGGTGCGCAGGACGGACAGGGTGGTTTTCTTACGTGGCACTTCGGACCCCTCTTCGAGCGAACGACGCCGATACCCGATGCATCGACTAAGCATTACCTAACACCCTACCGTTCGGGCTCGGGGTAGTGGTGCGCTCATCCACGCACCACGCGGAACCATCCGGTCTCGTCGCTGGCCACGAATCCGTCCATCTCCAGTACCGGTAGGGATGCGCGCACCTTGCTCAGCGGCACACCGGAGTGCTCGGACAACTCTCGACTCGACAGTGATCCGGTTGCCGGTAACGCGTCGTAGATCAACAGGGCGGTGTCCGAGAGCGCATCGGTCTCACGGAAGAGGTCGGGCCGAGATTCCTCCGGGGACCCGAGAGCGCCTGCCTCGGCGACCACGTCGTGAGAGCTCGACACCAGCACGGCCTCGCCGTCCCGGATCATGCGGTGACAGCCCGTGGACGTGGGCGACGTAACCGGTCCCGGGACCGCCAGCACCGGCCGACCCAGTTTCGCTGCCCAGGCCGCCGTGTTGCGAGCACCGCTGCGCCACCCGGCCTCGACGACCACCACAGCCGATCCGAGTGCCGCGACGAGCCTGTTGCGAGCGAGGAAACGATGCTTCGCCGGGGTCGTGCCCGGCGCGTATTCACTCAGAACCAGGCCGTGAGCCGCGATCTGCCGCAGCAGCCGCGAATGGCCCGCTGGATACGCACGATCGACGCCACAGGCGAGTACCGCCATCGTCGTCCCCTCGACTCCGAGAGCCGCTCGATGTGCCGCGGCATCGATGCCGAACGCTGCTCCCGAGATGACGGTCCAGCCGTCGAGCGCCAGATCGGCGGATATCTCCGCCGTCACATGATCACCGTACGGACTCGACGCGCGTGTCCCGACAATGGACACCGACCGCTCTGTGATCGTTGCCACGGGCCGAGTTCCCAGCGCCCACAACGCAATCGGTGGACAGGTGTCCACCCCTGCCGTCATACCAGGGCCGTCGAATCCGAGGAAACGCCATGCCGGCCACTCGTCGTCGTCCGGCGTGATCAATCGGCCTCCGAGCGCAGCGATGTGATCGAGGTCTGCTGCCGCGGTGTCGATGTGGGCACGAACCGCAAGTCGCTCCCCCAACCCGCCGGCCCGCACTGCTTCTGCCGTCGATTCGGGACCGTGAGCTGCGGCATGATCGACCACCGGTCGGTGCGGGCCCTGCGCCACGCGAGACAGATACGCCCAGGCGAGTCGGCGCGAGTCGTCCGTCATGCCACTCCCCTGTCCCGGAAGTCCAACGCGGCTCCGACCTCGTCGGCACCGGGGACCGAGCCGCCTGCGAGATCGTTCAGCGTCCACGCCACCCGAATGGCGCGGTCTGCACCGCGTGCGGTGAGCGATCCGTTGCGCAATGCGCGCTCGACCGGAGCGAGCGTCGAGCGCGCCAATCGAAATCGTTGACGCAGAGCGGGTCCTGGAACCTCCGCATTGGTCCTCCAACCGAACTCCCGCCACCGCTGCGCAGCGGCGTCCCTGGCCCCGGTCACACGCGCGCGAATCTCGCTCGTGCCCTCACCGACCTCGTCGACCAATGCGCCTGTCGCGACACCCATCATCTGAATGCGCAAATCGACGCGGTCCAGCAACGGCCCGGACAGCTTGCCGAGATACTTGCGTCGCGCTGTGGGCGGGCAGACGCAGTCGACCTGCCGCGCCGGCGCACACGGGCACGGATTGGCTGCGAGAACCAACTGAAATCTGGCCGGATACCTGGCCACACCGTCGCGACGAGCAATACGAATCTCGCCGTCCTCCAACGGAGTACGCAGTGCCTCGAGTACCCGAACGCTCATCTCGGCGCATTCGTCCAGAAACAGGACTCCGCGGTGTGCGCGGCTGACCGCTCCCGGTTTGGCCATTCCGGTTCCGCCCCCGACCAATGCGCTCACCGAGGTCGAATGGTGCGGCGCGATGAAAGGCGGTGACGTGATGAGCGGCCGCGCCGTGGTCAACAGGCCCGCCACCGAGTGGATGGCTGTCACTTCGAGCGCTTCCGATTCGGTCAGCGGCGGGAGAATCCCCGGAAGACGTTGCGCGAGCATCGTTTTTCCGATTCCCGGTGGCCCGGTCAGCATGATGTGATGTGCGCCTGCGGCGGCGACCTCCAGGGCCCATCGCGCATCCGCCTGTCCGGCGACATCACTGAGGTCCGGGTAGATCTCCTCGTGCCACTCGGTCGGGATGGGTGATTCGAGGGCCTGCTCACCACGAAGCCAGGCCACCACGTCCCCGAGCGAACCCGCACCCAGCACCTCGATTCCGTCCACCAAGCCCGCTTCGGGCAGACACTGCAGCGGAACGATCACCCGCTGCCAGCCCGCACTCTTGACCGCGAGCACCCCGGGCAGGACCCCACGAACTGCACGCAGCCTGCCGTCGAGTGCCAACTCACCCAGAAACACGGTGTCGGACAGGCATCCGCGCGGAATCGCCTTCGCGGCATCGAGAACCGACAATGCGAGTGCAAGGTCGTACACCGATCCGCCCTTCGGCAGAGTCGCGGGCGACAGCGCGAGAATCACCCGGCTGTCCGGCCACGTGCCACCCGAATTCTTCACCGCTGCTTTGACCCGATCACGCGATTCGTTGAGAGCAGTGTCGGGCAACCCGACCAGATGCGTACCGGGCAGGCCCTGCCCGATATCGGCTTCGATTTCCACCAGCACCCCGTCGACCCCGTTGACCGCCACCGAGTGGGCCCGTCCGAGCGGCATCAGAATGCGGACCGAACGTGCGTGATGACCGGTTCGACGTTGCGACCGACCACTATTGCGATCACGTCGAACCTGATCTGCACCCACGGTCCCTGCTGCAACGAAAGCCACCGCAGCGCGAGCCCTCTGATTCGAGTCTGTTTCGTGTACGTCACCGCTTCGGCGGGCGTTCCGTATCCGATTCCCGATCGAGTCTTCACTTCGACGAACACCACTGTGTCGCCTTCGCGCGCGATGATGTCGAGTTCGCCGGATCGATGCCGCCAGTTCCGCTCGATCACATCCAGTCCGATGTCCTCGAGATGGCGCACCGCGAGTTCCTCACCGCGTGCACCGAGTTCCTGGTTGGTTGCCATGTCCGCCGTTCCTCCACTCTCCGACCGTGCATTGCGGCCGATTCGGTCGTCTCGACGGTGACACGACCGAAAAGAGGAGAACCGAAGAAAGTGCAGGTGGGAGATTGCCCTGTGGACAACTACTCGACTGTGGACGAACCGTTCGATTGCCGGCGGCGATTCGTCCGCTGTGTCGGACCGCCGTGCTAGGGCTCGAGGGTGTCCGAGTTAACGGGTGAGAGCAGACCCGATACGCAAAAAGCTCCGTCCGAATTCGGACGGAGCTGATGCGGTGTATCGGTACCGACAACGAAGGTACCGATACGAAAAACGTGGTGCGGAGACTTCAATGCCTCGTTCGGCGAGGACGGTCAGTGAGCAGCCTCGTAGGCTGCCTGCACATCCTGGCTGATGCGACCACGGGCACTGACCTCGTGGCCGTTCTCGCGTGCCCACGCTCGAATGTCCTGCAGATCGACCTTGCCGCGAACCGGTGCTGCTGCAGCGCCGCCCTTACGGGTGCGGCGTCCGGAAATCTTCTCGGCATGCTCGATCCAGAATGCCAACTGTTCGTGCAATTCGTTGGCATGCTTGAGATTCAAATCGATGCGGTACTGGTTTCCACCGATGCCGAATTCGATGGATTCACCTTGGCCGTCTTTGATGACCGATCCGTCTACATCGTCGATCATCTGCACAAGTGTCTTGCGTGCCATCTCGTACCTCTTACACGTCTGGGGGATGTGATATTCAAGTTCTACCACCCATTCTCGTATTCACGCAAAGAACTGCAGGCGTTTCGCAACGTGTCGAATCGACGAATATCGGTGCAGAAATTGATCAGCTTTTCGAGTGCGTAATCGATGAAATCGAATAGTGCTGTGGCGCAATTGGTTTCATGGGCACAGCCACGCGCACCGTTCGACCGCGAACGAATTTCCGCGACACCGAGCACGAAAACAGAACATGCGGACCGATTTGGCCGGGTGTCCAGCTTTTCGTGTGGCAATACAACCGGAACAACAACGATCGCATCGAATCAGGCGGTTCGCAGCCCTCCGCTCCTACGCCGGGCGTGGCACGGTCACTCGAGTCCGACGCTCGGGAGCCTCAGCTACTCCGCACCGGACGAGGAGAGCTATTCCGGCAGACGAAGATCTGGTTTGTCCAACTCTTCGATGTTGACGTCCTTGAAGGTGATCACCCGGACATGCTTGACGAAACGGGCGGGGCGATACATGTCCCACACCCACGAGTCGGACATTCGCAATTCGAAGTAGATTTCACCGTCGGCGTTGTGCGGAATGAGTTCGACGGAGTTCGCCAGATAGAACCGACGCTCGGTTTCGACGACGTAGTTGAACTGACCCACGATGTCCCGGTACTCGCGATACAGCGAGAGCTCCATCTCGGTTTCGTACTTTTCGAGATCTTCGGCACTCATCGGTCTCTTTCATCCTCCAGTCGGGCGTGAACAGCAATCATCGCGCACCTGCGTCGCGGCAGTCCATTCGCCCCAGTGCGTCGACCCCGGGAGTGGAGCCTGCGGAACGACCCTCAGACAAATCACGAGAGAGCCCCGCGGCCGCCGCTGCGACATTTGCATAGGACATTCGATGTTCACCGCTGGGCCCGAGTGCCGTCATCGCGGCGGAATGCGCGCGCGTGCTGTACCCCTTGTGCACGGCGAATCCGTAGCCGGGAATCGTCTCGTCGAGCTGAACCATCAATCGATCCCGGGAGACCTTCGCCAGCACGCTCGCCGCGGCGATGCACGCCGCGGTGGCGTCGCCGCCGATCACCGGTAACGACGGAACCGGAAGACCGGGTACTCGAAAGCCGTCGGTGAGTACGTAGCCCGGGGTCATGCCGAGCCCGGCAACCGCGCGTCGCATTCCTTCGATGTTCGCCACGTGGACTCCGATGCGGTCGACCTCCGCCGCATCGATCGACACCACGCTCCACGCCAGTGCCAGCCTCTGGATCTTGGGAAAGAGCTCCTCGCGTCGTCGCTCGGTCAACTTCTTCGAGTCGTCCAGGTCCGCGAGAGCTGCATGAGCCCGCGCACCGAGAACACACGCCGCGACGGTCAGCGGACCGGCGCATGCTCCTCGTCCCGCTTCGTCGACTCCCGCGACCGGTCCGAGACCACTGCGCTCCAGCGCCGATTCCATCGTCCGTAAGCCGGCCGCTCGCCGGATGATCGGACGCGGCGGCCACGACGACCGAGTCAGTGTTGCGCGCGCACGCGGCGCACGTCGAGGGGTTGCCGTCATCGACCCTGGATGTCGGGAGAATCCAGGATGCCGGTTCGTGACGGCGGCAGCGCGATGAACACGGCCTTACCGATCACGTTGTCGAGGGGAACGGTGCCGGTGAACTCGTCGGTGACGTGGTACCGGGAATCTCGCGAGTTGCTCCGGTTGTCACCCATGACCCAGATGTTGCCGTCCGGCACGGTGACGGGGTCGAAGCATCGTCCGGACTTCAACTCGGTGTCGCACGTCATCGTCCCCGGGGTGAACGGAAAATCCATCTGAATGTACGGCTCGTCCAACGGCTGTCCGTCGACGAGAACTCGACCCTGGTCGTCGCAGCATTCGACGGTTTGACCGCCGGTGGCAATGACGCGCTTGACCAGATCGTTCTCGTCGGGAGCGACAACTCCGATCAACGAGCCGACCTCCTGTGCCCCACGAATCACCGAATTGTCGGACCGCTGAGACACGAATTCGTCGTTCCACGAATCCGGGCCACGGAAGACGACGATGTCACCGGGCTTCGGGTCACCGAACCGGTATCCGATCTTCTCCACCACGATGCGGTCACCGGTGCAGCCGTTGCAGCCGTGCAAGGTCGGCTCCATCGATTCGGACGGGATCAGATACACCCGGGCGACGAATGTCTGGAGCAGGAAACTCAGTACCAGCGCTACCAGAATGAGAATGGGAAGCTCACGCCAGAACGATCGGGGCTTGCGTTCCCGACGCGTCTTCCGTGAAGACTCGTCGTCGGGCTCGTCGGTTGGATCCTGTGGGGACTGCGTCACGTGATCAGGTTAGCCGGAACCGTCGCCCGCACGGCCGGACGGTCTGCGCACCGGCGGTTCGCGGCGGTCGATCCGCTCGTCGGCGGGGTGAAAGGCGGGACGAGCGTGGGCGGAAAGCACCATGCCGCGTCGCCCTGACGGGCAACGCGGCATGGTGTGAACTGATGTGTCCGGGCGGAACCGGTCAGCGCTTTTCCTTGATCTTGGCGGCCTTGCCACGCAGATCGCGGAGGTAGTAGAGCTTGGCGCGACGGACGTCACCACGGGTGAGGACCTCGAACTGCGCGATGTTGGGGCTGTGCACCGGGAAGGTGCGCTCGACGCCGACGCCGAACGAGACCTTGCGGACCGTGAACGTTTCGCGAACGCCACCGCCCTGACGTCGGATGACGACGCCCTTGAAGATCTGAATGCGCTCCTTCGAGCCTTCGATGACCTTGACGTGCACGTTCAGCGTGTCGCCGGGGCGGAAATCGGGGATGTCGCTACGCAGCGACTGATTGTCGAGAAAGTCCAGAGTGTTCATCGGTTGTGCCATCCTTGCGTTCTGCGCATGAGTAGAGGAACCGAGCGGCTCGCTGATGCAACGGCTCGACTGGTTCGTACTCCGAGTGAGGTCCGTGCCTGCTAGAGGCAACCCGACCATTGTGCCAGACCATCAGGCGTTCGACGAAATCGGCGCTTCTCGGCCTGCAGCCGCTCCACTCGCCATCGGCGCAGGTAATACCGTCCGCGACAATTCGTCCTCGGTGGCCTCACGCGCATGCACGATGCTCGGCTTCCCGGCGATCGCGTCCTGGAGATAGATCTTGGCCCGGATGATCGGCCGTCGCCACCGCTTCTCTCGGCGCAGAGCGCGTTCCATCTTCTTCGGCCTGGTGGTGTAGCGCCACCTCGCCCACGGTGCGCTCGGCCTGCTCAACCGCACTGCGGCCAGAACGAGGATCGGCAGGACGAACAGCCCGAGCAGTCCGGTCCAGATCTTCCCCTTGAGCAGGACGATGACCCCGAGCGCGAGATTGGCCAGGGCCAACACCACCACGGTGCCGCGCACCCACGGGTCGGGATCGGCCCGGAAATCGGCCGGGCTCAACAACTCCAGAGGGTGGAAGCCGAGCAGCAGCAGGCCGGTGAACGCCACTGCTGCGAACACGGCGTCCACCGACGTGCGGCCCTGTTCGGACCAGTAGACATCACGGAGATAGAAGATCAACGCGAACTCGTCGAGGACGAGCGCCGCGCCGATACCGAAGATCGCCGCCAGCACCGCCCCGACCGACTCGGAACCGTCGACGTACACCGCGATCAAGCCGATCCCCGCCAGCAGCATCAGCACGATTCCGAACACGACGTGGTGGATGTGCTGACCGCCGGGCGTGATGTTTCCCGGCCACCACTTCACATCCGCGCGAATCATCCTGACGCTGAGCCGAATCAGCAGGAATCCCACCAACAGTCCGAGCAGGAAACACAGCAGCGGCAGGCGGCCGTGATCGATGACCCCGTGTTGCAACCACCTCACGTGTGCCTCACGTCCTTCCTGCCGAACGGCCGAACGACCGGTGAATCGCGTTTCAGACTATTCGCGTCCGGGACCGCCGAGGGCAGCAACGACAGAGGTGCCGCTCGCTATTTTCCGAAACCCGCCTTCCGCAACGCGTCGGCCATCGAACCAGCAGCCGGTGCCGCTGCGCCTGCGCCCCCGGCCGTTCGGCGATCCCGCTGCG
>NZ_BAOX01000206.1:0-9092 GCF_000813105.1 Rhodococcus sp. BS-15
CCCCGGCCGTCCCCTCGCGTCGACGGTGCGCGCGAAGGCCGGCGGCGCAGGGCCGTATTTCGCGCTACGGACGACGCTGCTCTCGCTCGAGAACACCCACAACTTCGCCGGCGGTGCTGTGATCGGAGCGGACGAGTGGTCGGATCTCGTTGCCGCCGGGCGTGATTGCGGACTGAAAGTCCACCTGGACGGCGCGCGGCTGTGGAATGCCGCTGTCGCCCTGGATGTTCCGGTCGCGGCGCTCGCTGCCGGTGCCGACACGGTGCAGGTGTGCCTGAGCAAGGGCCTCGGTGCACCCGTCGGCTCGATGTTGGTCGCGGATTCCGCGCGCATCCACGAGGCTCGGCGCGTCCGAAAGATGTTGGGCGGCGCGTCCGTCAGGGTGGTGTGCTGGCCGCCGCCGGGCTCGTCGCACTGGGTCGCATCGGTGATCTGGCCGAGGATCACGCCAACGCGTCCACCCTCGCTTCCGGGCTGCGCGAGCGAGGCTGGGAGGTACCGAAGCCGGAGACGAACATCGTCCTCGCCACGGTTCCCGACCCGGCGACGACGGTCCTCGAGCTGGCCGAGTTGGGCATCGCCGCGGTGACCGTCGCGGGCAAGGTGCGCTTCGTGACCCACCGCGACGTCGACGCCGCCGATATCTCCGAGGCGCTGGAGCGGCTGCGCCGCACGTGAGCGGCACTTCGTAGCCTGCTACGAGGAAACGCTCACGACCCGAAGGCGCTCCAATGCCTCCTCGACGTCGGCGGTCGTGCCTGCGAACGAGAATCGCACGGTGTGGTGTCCGCGTTCGGTGTCGAAGTCGACGCCGGGTGCCAATGCAACCCCGGTTTCGGAAAGCACTCGCGCGCACCAACTCCGCGAGTCGTCCGTCAGGTGCGCGATGTCGGCGTACACGTAGAAGGCTCCATCGGCCGGTGCGAGGTCGGTGATACCCATGTCCGGCAGACCGTCGAGCAGAATTCGGCGGTTGACGGCGTAGCGCTCGACGTGAGAATCCAGTTCGATGCGGGACTCCTCGGTGAACGCCGCGATGGCGGCAACCTGGGAGATCGCCGGTGGGCAGACCGTCATGTTCGACGCCAATCGTTCGACGGCTCTGCGCAATCGGGTCGGCAGCAGCATCCAACCCAGCCGCCATCCGGTCATCGAGAAGTACTTCGACACCGATCCGATTGCGACGGATTCTTTCGAGGTCTCCCAGGCGCTCGACGTACGCGCGTCCCCGTAGGCGATGCGTGTAGATCTCGTCCGAGATCAGGAGAGTTCCGTGCTCGTCGCACCAACGCGCAATTGCGGCCAACTCGTCGGGTTCGATGATCGTGCCGGTGGGGTTGGCCGGGCTCGCGATGATGAGCCCCGCGGGCGGCTCGGGCAGTTCCTCGAGCATCGCGACGGTTGGTTGGAATCGCGTGCTCTCCAAGCAGTCGAGCTCGACGACGCGGCAGCCCAACGCCGCCAACGTGTTTCGATACGCCGGATAGCCCGGCCTGGCCATGACGACGGTGTCCCCCGCGTCGAACGCAGCGAGGAACAGCAACGTGAACGCGCCCGACGAGCCGGTGGTGATCACCACGTCGTCGGCGTCGACGGTGATGCCGTACCGCGCGCTGTGATACTCGGCGATCGCGCGACGCAGCGGCAGAATCCCCAGCGTCTCGGTGTACCCGAGCAGGTGCGCATCCAGGGCCTCGCGAGTGGCGCGCAATACCGGCTCGGGCGCTCGCGTGGAGGGCTGACCTGCAGCAAGAGAGAGCACGTCGCCGTGAGTGCGCGCCCGCTCGGCCGCCGCGGCGAACACATCCATCACGTGGAACGGCTCGACCATCGATCGCTGCGATTCACTGTGCATTCGATCGACACTACTGACCTCACCGCCCACAATTCGCACTACCACACGGAATACCGTCGGAGCCCTCGCAAAGTGTGACCTGAGGTCAGTTATCCACAGGAATCAAGGCTATCCACAATTCGCGAATCTCTCTCCCGCGAAGACTATTTCGACGCAAGGCTGTACGAATGACGGTATACACGCAACAACAACTACTCGATTCGGGACTGACCAGAGGAGCTATCACCTACCGCACCAAGACCGGAAAGTTGACGCGGATACTGCCTGCCATCTACTGCACCGGCGAGCCCGATTTCCGCGACCGGTGCGCCGCGGTCACGTTGTGGCAACCGAAAGCCGTACTCAGTCACCTGACGGCTGCGTGGTGGTGGACCCTGCTCGACCACGAACCGGAGCAGGTTCACCTCACGATCGCTCGCTCGACGAAACGGGCGGGCCCGCCGTGGGTTCGCCAATACCGCCGAACCCTGATCGAGTCCAGCTACGTGGATCTGCTTCCCGTTGTCACGATCGAACAGTGCATCATCGACGCTGCAGCCATGTTGCCCACGACTGCACTGGAGCGATTCTTCGACGCCGCACTCACGCACAAGGTCAGCTGGAGGGCGGTTGCGCTGCAGTGTGAAAAGTCTGCGGGAATGGCCGGGATTGCAGCGGTGAGAAAACAACTACGCGTGTGTTGTGCACGCACCTTGTCCGAGCCGGAGCGAATAGTGGCGCGCGCACTCACGGCGCGGGGCTACCACTTGGAAATCAACGCCGAGGTGGGCCGGTACTTTGCCGACCTGATGGACCGGAGGTCACGGGTGATCGTGGAGATAGACGGCCGTGAGTTCCACGTAGAGTCCAAGGTGTTCACCAGCGATCGAGTTCGGCAGAACGCTTTGCAGCTCGACGGTTGGTTGGTTCTGCGTTATTCGGCTGCGATGGTGATGAGCAACCTCGCGTACGTGGTGGACCAGATTATCGATACGGTGCGTCGACGCCGGAAGGCACTGACCTGAGCGCCCACAATTCGCTCCCAAAATCGGGAAAAGGTGTTTCAGCACGAATAGTGGGCGCTGAGGTCACCTACAGCGAGATACGACCCTCCACCGCAGCCAGGCCGATATCAGTGCGGAAGTGGCTGCCCGGCAACCGAATTCCCGCGATACGGGAGTAGGCGTCGTCACGGGCGGCGGTGAGGTCGAATCCGGTGCCGACCACGCTCAGCACGCGTCCGCCCGCGGAGACGACCGCGCCGTCCTTCACCGCGGTGCCTGCATGCAGGACGCCTGCGCCTTCGGAGCCGAGAATCTCGTCACCGGTACGCGGTCGACCGGGGTAGTTCTCGGCGGCGATGACGACGGTGACGGCCGCGCCGTCCTTCCAGCGCAACTGTGGAAGTGAAGCAAGCGTGCCGGTTGCCGTCGCGTTCAGCACCTCACCGAGAGGTGAATCGAGCAGCGCGAGCACTGCCTGAGTCTCGGGATCGCCGAAGCGGCAGTTGAATTCGACGACCGCCGGGCCGTCGGCACCCATCGCCAGACCGGCGTACAGCAGACCGGAGAACGGCACACCACGCTGCACCATTTCGGCGGCAACGGGTTTCACCACGCCGCGGACGATCTCCTCGACTGCGGTCTCGGGCAACCACGGCAGCGGGGTGTACGCACCCATGCCGCCGGTGTTGGGTCCGGTGTCTCCGTCGCCGACGCGTTTGTGGTCCTGCGCGGGCAGCAGCGGCACCACGGTCTCGCCGTCGACGAGGCAGAAGAGGGACACCTCGGGGCCGTCGAGGAACGATTCGAGCAGCACCGGGTGGCCGTTCTCGAGGAGTTCGGCGGCGTGATCGCGGGCGACGAGCCGATCGGTGGTGACGACGACACCCTTGCCTGCGGCCAGGCCGTCGTCTTTGACCACCCAGTTGGGGCCGAAACGGTCCAGGGCTGCGTCGAGCAGGGCGGGCGAATCTACGATTTCACTGTGCGCGGTTCGCACACCGGCCGCTGCCATCACGTCCTTGGCGAAAGCTTGGACCCTTCGATGCGGGCGGCGTCGGCGGACGGGCCGAATGCGGCGATACCGGCTTCGCGGAGGGCGTCGGCCACGCCGAGGACCAGCGGCACCTCCGGTCCGATGACGACGAGATCGGCTTCGACCTTCTTCGCGAGTGCAGTCACCGCTTCGCCGGACGCCACATCGACGGCGTGCTGCTCGGCGAGCTTTGCGGTACCTGCGTTGCCGGGAGCCACGAAGAGCTTCTCGACCGACGGATCGGCCTTCAACGCAAGTAGAAGGGCGTGCTCACGAGCACCGGAACCTATGACGAGTACGCGCACAGTGCATCAGACTATCTGCTCGACGCGAAAGCGCCCCGCACCTGTCATGGTGCGGGGCTCTTTCGTGGTGGTTCGGTGTTACTGCGTGAGGTCGTAGAACGTCACGTTGTCGACGGTGGTCGCGGTGAAGTTCTCGGTGACCCACGCCGAGATCGCGGCCGAGGTACCCGACTCCATTCCCGGCATACCTCCGCCGCCGATGAAGTAGTGGATCTCTCCGTCGGCGACGTACTGCTGGAATTCGGCGAGGGTCGGCGACGGGTCGGTGCCGTTGAATCCGCCGATGGGCATGACGGGTTCCTCGGTGGCCAGTTGGTAGCCCGCCGCGGTGTTGGCCCCTATGGCCGCTGCCACCCAGGTGTAGGAGTCGGCGTCCTGCTCGAGCATCTCGGTGATCGCGGTGGTCGGCGTGCTGCCTTCCAGAAGACCACCCATTCCACCGCCCATACCGCCACCCATCTCGGCACCAGCCGCACCGTCACCACCCGGCATCTGGCCGGGAGCGCCCGCCGGTAGCTGCACCCCGGCCGGCAATTGCATCCCACCGGGCATTCCGCCCGGCATACCGCCCTGGCCTCGTCGACCCTCGCCCATGCCGCCGAATCCGCGCATGCCGGTGTTGGGTCCGGCCGAGACGATGGATCCGTTGTGCGGGGTGCCGATCGTGTCGACGGCGTACGCAGTCGGGCCTGCTAGTCCGGCGAACATCACCGCCAGGATCGACGCCGCAGCCAATCTGCCGCGGGTCAGCGCCGGGATCAGCAGTGCGATGACCGCGAGAACTCCGACGAAGAGAATTGCACACTTCAGCCAGGGCACAAAACTCTCGCTGCGACCGAGCAGCACCCACGCCATGGCTACGGTAGACGCCACCGCGACGGCCATTGCGATGCGCACCCAGTACCTCTCGCGTTGCCGCCACAGCACCACACTGCCGATGCCGACGAGAGCTGCGACGGCGGGCGAGAGCGCAACGGTGTAGTACGAGTGGAAGATTCCGGCCATGAAGCTGAACGTCAGACCCGTGACGAGCAACCACGATCCCCAGACGATCAGCGACGCTCGTTGTACGTCCGTCCGAGGGGCTCTGCCGCGCAACACGAGTCCGACGACGAGCAGGATCAATGCAGCCGGAATCAGCCAGGCGATCTGGCCGCCCTGGGAGGCGTCGAACATACGGAGAATGCCGGTCTCTCCCCAGATACCACCGGGCATCCCACCCGCGACGTCCCCGCCCATACCGCCGCGTCCCGGAGTGACACTTCCGGTCTCGTCACCGCTGAGGCGGCCGAATCCGTTGTAGCCGAGCGTGAGTTCCAGAATCGAATTGTTCTGCGAGCCGCCGACCCACGGACGGGAGGACGCCGGCCAGAATTCGACGATCAGCAGCCACCATCCGGCCGCGACGATCATCGCGCCCAGAGCTCCGAACAGCTGCCACAGCCGGGTGAGGAACTTCGGCGGCCCGGCGATCAGGTAGGTCAGTGCCAGCGGCGGCACCACGAGCATCACCTGGAGCTGTTTGGTGAGGAAGCCGAATCCGACGAACATGCCGGTGATCAACAGCCACTTGGTCTTTCCGGTCTCGACGCCTCGCAGCAGCGCCCATACCGATGCGATCATCAGCAGCACGAGCAGCGCGTCGGGATTGTTGAACCGGAACATCAGTGCGGCAACGGGAGTCACGGCCAGTACCAGGCCTGCGAGCAGACCGGCCGCGCCACCGAAGCGCCGCTTGACGGTGGCTCGCAACAGTGCCACCGAGGCGACTCCGAGGAGAGCCTGGGGCACGAGCATCGCCCAGGTGTTCAGTCCGAAGATGCGCACCGACAACGACATCAGCCACAGCGACATCGGAGGCTTGTCGACGGTGATCGAGTTGGCGGCGTCGGAGGATCCGAAGAAGAACGCTTTCCACGACACCGAACCCGCCTGTATCGCAGCGGAATAGAAGGAGTTCGCCCACCCCGAGGCGCCGAGTCCCCAGATGTAGGCGACACCGGTGCCGACCAACAGCGCGATCAGCCCGATCCATTCCCACCGTGGGGAGGTCGCAGGCGTGGACGGCGCAGCCGCCGAGGGGCGTTCGATCGTCGTCGTCACAGAGCTTTCTCCGAACCGGCGGACTGGGAATCGCCCGACTGAGAGCTACGGAAGACCCACCGCAGGGCGACGAATCGGCACACGGTGGCAACGAGATTGGCGACTATGAGGACGGCGAGTTCGACGTGCCGGGACACATCGGGTGCCCACGCGTGCAGCACGGCGAGCGATCCGCTGGTGACGAGGAGGGCGAAACCGAAGATCGCCAGTCCCTGCAGTTGATGCTTGCCTGCGCCGTCCGATCCGCGGACGCCGAAGGTGAAGGCGCGGTTGGCCGCGGTGTTGAGCACCGCGGTGATCAGCAGTCCGAAGAAGTTCGCGGCCTGCGCACCGATCAACGAGTGCAGCACCAGGTAGAGCAACGCGTACGCGACGGTGCTGGCGATGCCGATGATGCCGAATCGCACCATCTGGCTGATCATTCCGTGCGGTACTCCCGGCACGAGCGGCTCCCGTCCCAGGCTTCGACGCAGTTCGGCGACCGGAAGCACTCCGGTTGCCAGGGCGCGGCCGACGCGCCAGCATCCCTGCAGGTCCTTGACGGCGGTGTCGATGATGTTGACGCTGCTGTTCGGGTCGTCGACCCAGTCGACGGGTACCTCGTGGATACGCAGGCCGACCTTCTCCGCGATGACGAGCAGTTCGGTGTCGAAGAACCATCCGGTGTCTTCGACGAGCGGCAGCAGTTGCCGGGCCACATCGGTGCGCATGGCCTTGAAACCGCACTGCGCGTCCGAGAAGCGTGCGCGCAGCGAAGTGCGCAGAATGAGATTGTAACTGCGCGAGATGAATTCACGCTTCGCACCGCGGACCACCCGGGACGATCGGTTGAGCCGAGATCCGATGGCGAGGTCCGAGTGACCGGACATCAGCGGCGCGATCAGCGGCATCAGAGCGTTGAGGTCGGTGGAGAGATCGACGTCCATGTAGGCCACGACATCGGCGTCCGATGCCAGCCAGACGGCTTTGAGTGCCCGTCCGCGACCCTTCTCGTCCAGGTGATGAACCTGAACTCCCTCGATCTCGTCGGCCAGCCGATGTGCCACCGCGAGGGTGCCGTCGGTACTGGCGTTGTCGGCGATGGTGATTCGCGACCGGAACGGGATCCGGTCGTCCAGATGCTCGTGCAGACGACGAATGCACTGTTCGAGATCCGCCTCTTCGTTGTATACCGGGATGACCACCTCGAGAGTGGCCGTGGCGTTCGAGCCGGGCCGCTGGCCTGCTCGTGCGAGGGAATTCGTTGTCATGTGGACCAGAATCGGCCTCTGAGCTGGACCCACCCTGCGACGAACCTGGCAATCACCTGGGAGGACAGGAGCGGAGCCTGCGGAGCGACCGATGCGCAGGAGCCGCATAGGGCATCCTGTTCCCATGGCTTCCATTTTCAGCAAGATCATCGCCGGCGAAATCCCGGGACGTTTCGTCTGGCAGGACGACGACGTGGTTGCGTTTCTGACGATCGCACCGGTCACCCAGGGCCACACGCTGGTGGTTCCGCGTGAGGAGATCGACCAGTGGCAGGACGTCGACGGTGCCGCGTTCGCCAAGATCACCGCCGTTGCTCAGATCATCGGCCAGGCGGTCAGGACCGCGTTCGACGCTCCCCGCGCCGGGTTGCTGATTGCCGGGCTCGAGGTGCCGCACCTGCACCTGCATGTGTTTCCGGCCTACGACATGGGCAACTTCGACATCTCGGGTGCCGATCCGAATCCCTCCGCGGAGTCACAGGACGAGGCGGCGACCAAGCTCCGGGCGGCGTTGCGTGACCTCGGACACGAGGCATACGTCCCGAACTGACACCTCTGCAGCCGAGAGCCTCAGCGCAGGGGCGTCAACAGTCGTCGACGCGTTCGCAGGTGCATCGACACATCGTCGGATCGGGTGTCGGGGTCGTAGCCCGGGCCGATGTCGGTGTCGATGTCGTGCGGCCCGGGTGCAACTCCGCATTCGGGGCACATCCCCAGTGGTCCGAGGTCGGTTCCGCAGGGCGCGTGCATGAATCGTCGACGCTTCCCTGCGGGTTTCGCGGTCTGTTCCTCGCCCCAGTAGCTCAGGGCGAAGACGGCGGGCCACAGTCGTTCGAGGGCGGCCGTCGGAACGTAATCATCGTGGCCGCCCTCGAAGGCCCGAGCTCGTCGTTCGAGCAGCCCGGCGTCGACCAACGCGCCGAGTCGTTGCGCGAGAACGGCCTTGGAGATGTCGAGGTGGACCTGGAAGTCGCCGAAGCGTCGGACGCCGAAGAAGCAGTCGCGCACGATGAGCATGGTCCAGCGCTCGCCGACGAGTTCGAGGGCACGGGCCAGGGAGCAGTCCTGACGGGCGTAGTCGATTCCGAGTGCCATGACGCGATAGTACAGTCTGTTGACCGAACCAAGTTGGGCGTTTACAGTTCGATCACCAGACCAAAAGGACGACGATGACCGACACTGCACCCTCGCCCGCCGGCACCACGAACAGCACCCGAGCGCTCACCATCGCAGCGCTCGGCACCCTGCTGACCCTGATGGCGTTCACTGCACCGCTCGCGACGATCAACAGCACCGCGGCCGATCTGATGTCCGACGCAGCAGGACGCACCTGGATTCTCAGCTCGATGAGCATCGGCCTCGCCGCCGCGCTGCTCACCACCGGCACCGTCGCCGACGACTTCGGCCGTCGCCGCACGTTTCGCACTCGGAGCCGCCGTCCTGGCCGTCGGCGCGATCGTCTGCGCAGTCTCGCCCAACACGCTGATTTTCGTTCTGGCGCGCATCCTTCAGGGCCTCGGCGGCGCGGCCGTCGTCGCGTCGAGCCTGGGCATCATCGCGCAC
>NZ_BAOX01000205.1:0-9101 GCF_000813105.1 Rhodococcus sp. BS-15
GTGCCGACGCCATCGAACGCGGCTTCTTCGGGGCCATCTGCCGGTGGGATCTCGTCGGCTCCGCGGGAACGGTGAAGGTCACCTTCAACTGGTTCGAGTCCGGCACTCTGGCGGCCGAGCGGGCCGCCGACGAGAAGATGATGTATACCGTCACCGACACAACGGTGCAGGGCCGCAAGGCAATCCAGGCCCAGCGCCCGAACGACCCCGACTCGTGCGGAGTCTCGGCCGGTGCGGATCGGGACGGCATCTTCGGGTGGTGGGTGCAGTACCAGCCGGACACCGCTCATCCCGATCCGTGCCAGGCCGCGGCGAAGCTCGCCGATCTCACGCTGAACCTCAGCCGATAGCCCGCGTACCCACGCGAGGGGTGTTTTGACCCGAGGTGACGCCGCCGGGTATCGTTATGGGTCGTGTCCGGCCTGGCCGGAACGTTTGTGTGCCTATGCGAGGTACAGCCGTGCGCACGTTCGCTTGAAAGAGCGCGCAACCGGCTGGACGTGTGGGGGTATGCGACACACCCGACCGCGGGGTGCAAGAGACCCGCGATAGCAGTACTGGAGCAGCAGCAGTACCGGGTGAGGAGCAGTGTTCTCTTGCTCCAACTGCTAGATCCCTGTTTATCGACACGAAGAAAGCCGGTTTATGCCAACGATCAACCAGCTGGTCCGTAAGGGACGCACCGACAAGGTCGCGAAACTGAAGACCGCTGCCCTCAAGGGCAGTCCACAGCGCCGTGGAGTGTGCACTCGCGTGTACACCACCACCCCCAAGAAGCCGAACTCCGCTCTCCGTAAGGTCGCGCGTGTTCGCCTGACCTCCTCGGTCGAGGTCACCGCATACATCCCCGGTGAGGGTCACAACCTGCAGGAGCACTCGATGGTGCTCGTTCGCGGTGGTCGTGTGAAGGACCTCCCGGGTGTGCGTTACAAGATCATCCGCGGCTCGCTCGACACCCAGGGTGTCAAGAACCGCAAGCAGGCTCGCAGCCGCTACGGAGCCAAGAAGGAGAAGAGCTGATATGCCACGCAAGGGCCCAGCACCCAAGCGGCCGCTGATCAACGACCCGGTCTACGGATCGCCGTTGGTCACGCAGCTCGTCAACAAGATCCTTCTCGACGGCAAGAAGTCGACCGCAGAGCGCATCGTCTACCAGGCGCTCGAGCAGGCTCGCGAGAAGACCGGCACCGACCCCGTCGTCACGCTCAAGCGTGCACTCGACAACGTCAAGCCGGCCCTCGAGGTTCGCAGCCGTCGCGTCGGTGGTGCCACCTACCAGGTGCCCGTCGAGGTTCGTCCCGGCCGCTCCACCACGCTGGCACTGCGCTGGCTGGTCACGTTCTCGCGCGCTCGTCGTGAGAAGACCATGGTCGAGCGTCTGGCAAACGAGTTGCTCGACGCCAGCAACGGCCTCGGTGCCGCTGTGAAGCGTCGCGAAGACACTCACAAGATGGCCGAAGCCAACAAGGCGTTCGCTCACTACCGCTGGTGATCTCCTCGCTCGGGCGGTATTCGGAACTATCCGATGCCGCCGGAGCGTTGATCAGCTCAGGCAATACCTCTTCCAACACCAAGGCGGGTTAACTCGTGGCACAGGACGTGCTGACCGACCTACTCAAGGTCCGCAACATCGGCATCATGGCCCACATCGATGCCGGCAAGACCACCACTACCGAACGCATCCTCTTCTACACCGGTATCTCGTACAAGATCGGTGAAGTTCACGATGGCGCAGCCACCATGGACTGGATGGAGCAGGAGCAGGAGCGTGGCATCACGATCACCTCTGCTGCCACGACGTGCTTCTGGAACGACAACCAGATCAACATCATCGACACCCCCGGTCACGTCGACTTCACCGTCGAGGTGGAGCGTTCGCTCCGCGTTCTCGACGGCGCAGTCGCAGTGTTCGACGGCAAAGAAGGTGTCGAGCCGCAGTCCGAGCAGGTCTGGCGTCAGGCCGACAAGTACGACGTGCCGCGCATCTGCTTCGTCAACAAGATGGACAAGCTCGGCGCGGACTTCTACTACACCGTGCAGACCATCATCGATCGTCTCGGTGCCAAGCCACTGGTCATCCAGCTGCCCATCGGTGCCGAGAACGACTTCGAGGGCGTCATCGACCTCGTGCAGATGAAGGCCCTCGTGTGGAGTGGCGAGACCAAGCTCGGCGAGAAGTACGAGATCCAGGAGATCCCGGAAAACCTCAAGGAGCGCGCGGACGAGTACCGCACCATGCTGCTCGAGACCGTGGCCGAGTCCGACGAAGCGCTTCTGGAGAAGCACTTCGGTGGCGAAGAGCTCACGATCGACGAGATCAAGGGCGCCATCCGCAAGATGACGGTCAACAGCGAGCTGTACCCGATCCTGTGTGGATCCGCGTTCAAGAACAAGGGCGTTCAGCCCATGCTCGACGCGGTCATCGACTACCTCCCGTCTCCACTCGACGTTGCCGAGACCATCGGACACGCCGTCGGCGACGAGGAGAAGGAGATCACTCGCAAGCCGTCCGCAGACGAGCCGTTCGCAGCTCTCGCGTTCAAGATCGCGACTCACCCCTTCTTCGGCAAGCTGACCTACGTCCGGGTGTACTCGGGCAAGGTCGACTCCGGCGCTCAGGTCATCAACTCGACCAAGGGCAAGAAGGAGCGTCTGGGCAAGCTCTTCCAGATGCACTCCAACAAGGAGAACGCGATCGCGACCGCATCTGCCGGTCACATCTACGCCGTCATCGGCCTCAAGGACACCACGACGGGTGACACGCTCTGCGATCCGCAGAACCAGATCATCCTCGAGTCCATGAGCTTCCCTGACCCGGTCATCCAGGTCTCGATCGAGCCGAAGACCAAGTCCGACCAGGAGAAGCTGGGAACAGCAATCCAGAAGCTCGCCGAAGAGGATCCCACCTTCTCGGTGAAGCTGGACGAGGACACCGGCCAGACCGTCATCGGCGGCATGGGCGAGCTGCACCTCGACATCCTCGTCGACCGTATGCGTCGCGAGTTCAAGGTCGAGGCCAACGTCGGCAAGCCGCAGGTCGCGTACCGCGAGACCATCCGCAAGACGGTCGACAAGCACGACTACACCCACAAGAAGCAGACCGGTGGCTCCGGCCAGTTCGCGAAGGTCATCATCAAGCTCGAGCCTTTCGAGGGCGAAGACGGTGCGACCTACGAGTTCGAGAACAAGGTCTCCGGTGGTCGTGTGCCCAGGGAGTACATCCCCTCGGTCGACGCAGGTGCTCAGGACGCCATGCAGTACGGTGTTCTCGCCGGATACCCCCTGGTCAACGTCAAGGTCACACTGCTCGACGGTGCGTACCACGACGTCGACTCGTCGGAAATGGCCTTCAAGGTCGCCGGCTCACAAGCGTTCAAGGAAGCCGCCCGCAAGGCCAGCCCCGTCATTCTCGAACCCGTCATGGCCGTCGAGGTCATCACGCCCGAGGATTACATGGGTGAGGTCATCGGCGACCTGAACTCCCGCCGTGGTCAGATTCAGGCCATGGAGGAACGCAGCGGTGCCCGTATCGTCAAGGCACTGGTTCCGCTGTCGGAGATGTTCGGCTACATCGGAGACCTTCGGTCGAAGACGCAGGGCCGCGCAAACTACTCCATGGTCTTCGATTCGTACGCAGAAGTTCCCGCGAACGTCGCGAAGGAAATCATCGCGAAGGTGAACGGAGAGTAATTCTCTCCGCTTGCTGGACCACGCTCGACCTGTAATAAGAAACAACACATACGCGTGCTTGCCCCGCAGGGGTACGCACAGATCAGTCCAGGAGGACACACAGTGGCGAAGGCGAAGTTCGATCGGACGAAGCCGCACGTCAACATCGGCACCATCGGTCACGTTGACCACGGTAAGACGACGCTGACGGCTGCAATCACCAAGGTTCTGCACGACAAGTTCCCGGACCTGAACGAGGCATCGGCTTTCGATCAGATCGACAAGGCTCCGGAGGAGAAGGCTCGTGGTATCACGATCAACATCTCCCACGTCGAGTACCAGACCGAGAAGCGCCACTACGCGCACGTCGATGCACCGGGTCACGCCGACTACATCAAGAACATGATCACCGGCGCGGCACAGATGGACGGCGCAATCCTGGTCGTGGCAGCAACCGACGGCCCGATGCCGCAGACCCGCGAGCACGTGCTGCTCGCCCGCCAGGTCGGTGTTCCGTACATCCTGGTCGCACTGAACAAGGCCGACATGGTCGACGACGACGAGATCATCGAGCTCGTCGAGATGGAGGTCCGCGAGCTCCTCGCTTCGCAGGAGTTCGACGAGGACGCACCGGTCATCAAGGTCTCCGCACTCAAGGCACTCGAGGGTGACGAGAAGTGGGGCGAGTCGGTTCTGGAGCTCATGCAGGCCGTCGACGATTCCGTCCCGGACCCGGTCCGTGAGACCGACAAGCCGTTCCTCATGCCCGTCGAGGACGTCTTCACCATCACCGGCCGTGGCACCGTGGTCACCGGACGTATCGAGCGCGGCTCGGTCAACGTCAACGAAGAGGTCGAGATCGTCGGCATCCGCCCCGGCTCGACCAAGACCACCGTCACCGGAATCGAAATGTTCCGCAAGCTGCTCGACTCGGGTCAGGCAGGCGACAACGTCGGCCTCCTCGTTCGTGGCATCAAGCGCGAAGACGTCGAGCGTGGACAGGTCATCATCAAGCCGGGCACCACGACTCCCCACACGGAGTTCGAGGGCAACGCATACATCCTCTCGAAGGACGAGGGCGGCCGCCACACGCCGTTCTTCAACAACTACCGCCCGCAGTTCTACTTCCGTACCACGGACGTTACGGGCGTCGTGACCCTTCCCGAGGGCACCGAGATGGTCATGCCCGGTGACAACACCGAGATGTCCGTCACGCTGATCCAGCCGGTCGCCATGGATGTCGGCCTCCGTTTCGCAATCCGTGAGGGCGGTCGTACCGTCGGAGCCGGTCGCGTCACGAAGATCGTCAAGTGATCTAGTTCCACCAGCTATACCTGAAGCGGCACTCACCCGAAAGGTGGGTGCCGCTTTTGCGTGCGCCCCCGTCGGCGTCAATGGACCATTGCACCGCCCAGACGTATGCAGTGGTTCATTCACGCGGTGCGGAGGTGGCCACCCACGGTGGGTGAATGGACCCTTGTCGCGGTCAGACGTATGCAGTGGTTCATTGACGCGGCCCGAGGACCCCGAAAAATGTGACGCATCGGGCGGGGCTGTCCCGTAACGTCGCTGCGGTGCTACTGACCGTGACTGCAAATGCCACAACCGATTTCCCGGACGCCTCCGACATCGGGTATTTGTTGCACAAGCATCCCGATCGCGTGCAGAGCTGGAACCTGCCGATGGGTGCCACCACGGTGCTGTATCCCGAGGTCTCGGCCACACGCACCACCGTCGCCGTTCTCGTCGATGCCGACGCCGCCTCCGCACTGGCGGTGGCTCTGTCGCGTCTGTTCAAGCAGACGCTCGCCGGCGTGTGTACCGGGAGGCCTGAATTGGTCTCTGCTGTAATCGATCTGACTGTGTCTCTACCCGCAGCGCCGTCGCGGGGCGGAACCGATCTCGCCGGTCGGCTCTTCGGTCCCCTCGGATGGACTGTAGATGCGACGCCCATTCCGCTCGATTCGACGCAGCCGGAGTGGGGCGACTCCGAGTACATCGATCTGGTTCTCACCGGCACGTTCACGCTGTCGGCTGCGCTGCGGCACCTGTACGTTCTTCTTCCGGTCCTCGACGACGGGAAGCACTACTGGGTGGGCGAGGACGAGGCCGACAAACTCGTTCGCGCAGCAGGGGATTGGCTGGGAGATCACCCGGAGTCGGCATTGATCGCCTCCCGCTACCTGGCGCACCGTCGCGAACTCGTGGCCTCGGCGTTGGACCGACTCGTCCCGGATGCGCCCGACGCCGTTGCCACTCCGCGAGATCCGACGTTGGCCGAGCAGCGGGTGCGTGCCGTACTGGCGTCACTGGACGGCGTCGGCGCGAAGTCGGTGATCGACCTCGGTTGCGGTGAGGGCCGCCTGCTACGAGAGCTGTTCGCAAACAACGACTTCGACCGTATCGTCGGTGCCGATGTGAGTGATCGCGCACTTGCCAAGGCTCAGCGCAGGCTGCGTCTGGACGACATGTCCGATCGTCAGCGCGCTCGGATCGAGTTGGTCCAGTCATCGGCGACGTACCGCGACGTTCGGTTGCACGGATTCGACGCGATGGTGCTGATGGAGGTCATCGAACACGTGGATCTCGACCGGCTTCCGGCGTTGGTGCGTTCGGTGTTTCTTCAAGCACGTCCGCGGACGGTTCTCGTCACCACCCCCAACTCCGAATACAACGTGCTCTATCCCGGCCTCGAACCGGGAACCTTCCGTCACGTCGACCACCGATTCGAGTTCACCCGCGCGCAGTTCGAGCAATGGGGTTCGTGGGTGGCACGTGAACATGCCTATGAGGTACGCGTCGAGGGAATCGGCCCTGTCGACGACATGCACGGCACCCCGACCCAGATGGCCGTTTTCACCCGAGAGGAGCAGTCCCGATGAGTACCTTCGACATTCCGGATCGGTCCCTCGTCGTACTCGTGGGCATCAGTGGCTCCGGCAAGTCGTCGTTCGCCGCGCAGCATTTCGGTCCGTACGAGACGGTGTCCAGCGATGTCTGCCGAGGGATGGTGAGCAACGACCCCAATCTGCAGAGCGCAACCAAGGACGCGTTCGCGCTGCTGGAATTTCTCGTCGCAATCAGGCTTCGGGCCGGGTTGCTCACCGTCGTCGATGCGACGAACGTCCAACCGACTGCGCGCAAAGCACTGATTGCACTGGCTCGTGAACACGATGTACTCCCAGTGGCCGTCGTACTCGATGTGCCGGAATCGGTGTGTGCACAGCGGAACGCGGAGCGAACCGACAGGACGTTCGGCCGAGACGTGCTGCGCCGCCAGCAGTCCCAGTTGCAACGCTCGATGCGAGGGCTCTCCAAGGAGGGTTTTCGCTCGGTCCACGTACTCGACGGGGTCGATGCGGTGGCGTCGGCGCAGTTCGTTCGCACCCCGCTGCGCAGTGATCGCCGCGAGCTCACGGGACCGTTCGACGTCATCGGCGACATTCACGGCTGCCTGTCCGAACTCGAGAGCCTGCTCGGTGCATTGGGCTACACGATCGAGCGGGACGATGCCGGCCGGCCGGTCGGTGCGACGCCACCGTCCGGTCGTACCGCGGTGTTCGTCGGCGATTACGTCGATCGCGGACAGGACTCGGTGGGAGTGCTGCGGCTCGTGATGGGGATGGTCGGTTCCGGAACGGCATTGTCAGTTCCGGGCAACCACGAGAACAAGCTCGTCAAGGCATTGCGGGGCCGGAAGGTGACCACGTCGCACGGTCTGGCCGAGACTCTCGAACAGCTCGAATCGGAATCCGACGAGTTCCGCCGCGAGGTTCTGGAGTTCTGCGACGGCCTCGTCGCGCACCTCGTGCTCGACGGCGGCAAGCTCGTCGTTGCGCACGCCGGACTGATCGAGAAGTATCACAACAGGGCGTCGGGCAGGGTTCGAAGCTTTGCTCTCTACGGTGACACCACCGGCGAGACCGACGAATTCGGCCTGCCGGTGCGGTATCCGTGGGCGCAGGATTATCGGGGCTCGGCGACGGTGCTCTACGGGCACACGCCGGTGCCGGAAGTGGAGTGGGAGAACAACACTGCGTGCCTCGATACGGGATGCGTCTTCGGCGGGAAGCTCACGGCGCTGCGCTATCCGGAGCGTGAGGTGGTCTCGGTTCCGGCCGAGAAGGTCTGGTACGAGCCAGCCCGTCCGGTGGGCGCGTTCGCGCGGGATGCAGCGTCGCTCGATCTGTCCGACGTGATCGGTCCGACGGGCGTCGAGACGTCGCTGCGTGGGCGGGTATCGGTTCGGCCGGAGAACGCTGCGGGTGCACTGGAAGTGATGAGTCGGTTCGCGCTGGCTCCGCAGTGGCTGCACTATCTGCCGCCGACCATGGCTCCGAGTGCAACATCGGAGCGCGAGGGTTATCTCGAGTATCCGACGGAGGCATTCGACGCGTATCGCGCGCTCGGAGCGTCGACGGTGATCTGCGAGGAGAAGCACATGGGCTCGCGGGTGGTCGTGGTGGTGTGTCGAGATGCTGGCACCGCGCGGGAGAAGTTCGATGCGCCGCAGGGAGTGCTCGGGACCGCGTACACGCGGACCGGTCGTCCGGTGTTCGACGAGTCGCTCACCGGTGAGCTGATATCCGCGGTGTCCGACGCGATCGAAAAGGCCGGTGTGTGGGACGAATTGGCCTCGAGCTGGCTGATTCTCGACTGCGAACTGATGCCGTGGTCTGCCAAAGCGGAGGGCCTGATCAAGGCCGAGTACGCCGCGGTCGCTGCGGTGTCTCGTGCGAATCTCGGGGCCGAGGCGGCGGTACTTGCGTCGGCCGGATCACGCGGTCTGGATGTGCAGGAGTTGCAGGAACGCAACACCGTTCGGCAGGGCAACCTGGGCGAGTTCACCGACGCATATCGGCGGTACGTCTGGCGGACGGACGGACTCGACGGAGTTCGGATCGCGCCGTTTCAGGTGCTGGCGTCGAACGTCGAGACGTATGCGGATCGTCCGCACTCGTGGCACCTCGACGTTGCCGACCGATTGGTCGCAGCAGCTCCCGGGGTGTTCGCCACTACCCGTCGAATCGAGGTCGACCTGTCGAATCCGGATTCGGTTGCGGCAGGGGAGAAGTGGTGGGAGGAGTTGACGGCGGAGGGCGGCGAGGGCATGGTCGTCAAACCGGCAGCGAACGCTCCACGCGGAAAGATACAGCCCGGCATGAAGGTTCGCGGCCGGGAGTACCTGCGGCTGATCTACGGCGCCGACTACACCGACCCGGATCGACTGACTGCACTGCGCAACCGAAACGTGGGACACAAACAGTCGATGGCCCTACGCGAATACGCGCTGGGCATGGAAGCGCTGGACAGATCGGTGCGCGATGAGCCGCTGTATCGCATTCACCAGGCCGTATTCGCGGTCCTGGCACTGGAATCGGAGCCGGTGGACCCGCGGTTGTAGATGCCGTGGGCAGTGGTGTGCTTATGTG
>NZ_BAOX01000204.1:0-9106 GCF_000813105.1 Rhodococcus sp. BS-15
ATCGCGGGCGAACTCTCCGCTCGCCGTCGCACTCGCGAAGGATGCGGCACGCGTGTCGATGGAGTCACCGCTCGCCCACGGCCTGGAGTACGAGCGGCGCAACTTCGCCGTCGCGCTGCGCTCGGACGACTGCCACGAAGGCCAGCGGGCCTTCGAAGAAAAGCGGACCCCCGAATTCCACGGAAAGTGATCTAACATGACGACTCAGCTAATCCGCGACGTGCAGATTCCGGTAGGCAATGATTGTGTTGTCGTGGCCGACCTGATCAAACCGAGTGGTGACGCACCGACTCCGGTGCTCGTCACCGTGATGCCCTATCGGCGCGATACGGCCGGTCACGTCACGCATGCGGACGCGATGACGTGGTTCGCCGAGCGCGGCTACGCCTCGGTCTTCATTGATCCTCGGGGCCTCGGCGGATCGTCGGGAACGATGCTGCCCCCGCTGGATCCCCAAGAGGGGCGCGACGCCGCCGCGGCGATCGAATGGATCGCCGACCAGCCGTGGTGCGATGGATCGATCGGCATGTGGGGGATGTCTTATGGCGGAATCATGACGCTGCGCACGGCCGCCCTGCGCCCGCGCGGGTTGAAGGCGATAGTGCCGATCTTCTTCACCGCGGACGGATCCGATGGCCTGGCCAACCCGAGCGGGGTACGCGGCGGTGTGATGGCCACCGGTCTATGGGGAACGAAAACCCTGCTCGATCAGGTTCTGCCACCCGTGCGCACCAACCCGACCAGTATCGAGATGGAGAGTTGGCGAGCTCGACTGGACGAGACGCCGAACATCATCGACTTCTGGCAGCACGGTCCCGACGATCCGGTCTGGGGGGAGCGCGCCATCGACGCCACTCTCGTGGACGTCCCGGCGCTGTGCTTCTCGGGCTGGCGCGACCTCTTCTGCTCCGGCAGCGTGCGCGCCTACGAAGCGATCCCGACACGGAAGCATCTCGTGGCGGGGCCGTGGATGCACGTCGAGCCCAGCGCCTCTCCGATTGCGCCTGCGGAGCATCGCGAGCTGATGCTCCGTTGGTGGGACCGTTGGCTCCGCGACAAAGCGGAACCGGAGTTCGACGCCGACGGTGCGACCGTGTTTGTGCAGGGAAGCGCGCAATCCTGGCGCGAGTACACGGCGTGGCCCCCGGCAGAAAGTCGAAGTGTCGTCTTTGACGCGGCCACCTCGAGCGAATTGATCCCCGCTCCCGACGATGGCGCCTCCGCGCCGCCACACTGGCCGGCGGTGTCGGTGAGCGACGCCGTCGCGGGCACACAGTCGGGGACGTGGTACATCCCCACGTTCGGTTACGGGCTGCCCTTGGATGAGCAGGAGGACGACCGGCGGGCCGTGGCCATCGATGGCGAGGAGCTCACCGAGGACACAGTCATCATCGGAGCGCCGACCGCCGACGTCGTGACAGGGGAGGGGACGACCAGCGATCGTATCGTCGTGCGCGTTGCCGACGTGGCCCCGGACGGTAGTTCGCATCTGATCACGACGGGCATCGCCCCCATTACCGGCGGCGCCGGTCAGTGGCGCGTCACGTTGGCGCCGACCGCGTACCAGGTGCCCGCCGGGCACCGGATTCGCATCGTCGTTTCCAGCAGCGACTTTCCCCACGTCCTGCCGGCCGTGCAAGCGGATGGCTCCAGCTCCGTTCTGGAGGTTCAGGGACTCCGCCAGCACTTGCTGACAATCGACCCCGGCGCCGGGGTGCCGACAACACTTCCGCCGCCCCCGACCGCCCTGCCGGACGGCATCATCAGTGCCGCGCCGGTGTGGAAGATCGGGCGCGACCTGATCCTCGACGGGGTTGAGATGCTCTCCGGCGCCGACGTCGCGGTGAGAACATTCGACGAAGCCCATGTCTATGAGTCGTCAACGCGTGATTTTGCCGAGGTCAATAATCTCGCGCCGAGTATGGCGCGACTGACCTTCGATCACGCGGCGACGGTGCGGTTGGCGAATGGCCGGACCATCGAAGGAAGCGTGCATTCTGAGTTTGTGGGCGGAAAGCTCACAGCACACGCAAAGGTTCGCGTCGGGGATGACCTCGTTGTCGATCGAATCTGGGAGGTATAGAAACGATGTCCGAACTGTTCCCCAACTATCGCGCCCCTTGGGAGTCCGATGACCAGGCAGCCCTTCGGGTGCATGCCGCCGCGTTCGTCGCCAAAGAAGTGACTCCGCACGAAGAGCGCTGGGCCCAGCAGCACCAGGTCGACCGTGACGTCTGGAACAAGGCCGGCGCGGCGGGTCTGCTCTGCCTCGATGTGCCCGAGGAATTCGGCGGTGCCGGTGGCAACTTCGGGCATGAGTCCGTCGTCCAGCAGGAGCTGGTCGGCGCCGGCGACAGTGCAATGGGCTTCGCCGTGCACTCGACCATCGTGGCGCACTACATCAATTCGTACGCCACCGCAGAGCAGAGGAAGCGGTGGCTGCCCAGATGCGCCACGGGCGAGGCGGTTCTCGCCATTGCGATGACCGAACCGGGGACAGGGTCTGACCTGCAGGCTGTTCGCACGACCGCCGTCCGACAGGGCGACGACTACCTGATCAACGGATCGAAGACCTTCATCTCGAACGCCACCCACTGCGACCTTCTCATCATTGTCGCCAAGACCGATCCCAGTCAGGGGGCAAAGGGAATTTCCCTTTTCGTCGCCGAGACCAAGGACCTGGACGGCTTTGAACGCGGCCGAATCCTAGATAAGATAGGACAGCACGGACAGGACACCAGAGAACTGGCATTCACCGATATGCGCGTCCCCGCGGCCAACCTCCTAGGAGGCGTCGAGGGCCAGGGCTTCTATCAGCTAATGAACCAGTTGCAGCGGGAGCGACTCATCATTGCAGTCGGCGCGATCGCAGCAGCCGAGACCGCGGTCGCCCGGACTATCGCGTATGCCAAAGAGCGCAAGGCTTTCGGCAAGCCACTGATGCAATTCCAGAACACCAGATTCGTCCTCTCCGAATGCAAGGCCGACGTCCTGGCCGGCAAGACACTCATCGACCATTGCATCGGCGAGCAGATCGCGGGCCGACTGGATCCCGCAACCGCCTCGATGGCGAAGCTGTGGGCGACCGAGAAGCAGAAGGAGGTCATCGATCGGTGCCTCCAACTGTTCGGCGGCTACGGCTACATCCTCGAGTATCCGATCGCCAGGATGTACGCCGACGCTCGGGTCCAGACGATCTATGGCGGAACCAGCGAGATCATGAAGGAGCTCATCGGAAGGTCGCTCTAGACGAGCAGCAAGAGCCGCAGCATGGAGAACCATCCTTGTGAGTTTCGCGAAGTCTCGTCGACCGAAGCGCTATGTCTGAGCCGCAACTACTTGTTCCCGGCTCACGAAGGGAGCAACCGCCATGATCTGCATCTTGGGTTCGGCCGGGCACTTCGGCCTGCGGCTCGGAGTACTTCGGGGACTTGGCGAGATGTACGAGCGCAGCGACATGAACGACCTCAGCGATCGCGTCTTGAAGACAACGGATAGCGAGCCTCGACCGACGATTTTCTCGACGCCAGACTCGTCGCGTGGCCGTCCTCCAACGGTCCGATGATGACAAGGATCCTCTGTAAGGAGCAACCAGGCGCTACCGCGGTGGCTGCGGAAACGTCATTCCGTGGAGTGGTCGCTTTGCTCGACGACCTCGTTTCAAGTGAGTCGTTCCTCCGCGGGAGCGCCCACCGCCTGCGTGCCGAGGTGCCTGCGTACCGGTCGGTGTCCGACGAGTCGATCACCGCCTGTGTCGAACGGATCCTGCGGTTCGCTGCCCCGGTCTTGATCCGGGGCAGCGAACCGCCAAGCGGCGAGATTGTCGGGGCCGATCACGCGACTCTCGAGAAGCTACTGCAAGGTGCGGACTTTCACGATGTCATGGCTGGATTCCGCTCCGTCATCACGGGGATCCAGCACTGGATCGCCGATCGTGCCCCCGCGCATGGCGTTGCGGTCGGCACGGTACTCGAGCTCTCACAACTGCTGTGGGGATTGAGTGACTCGTTCTCCAACCAGGCGACCGAAACGTACCGCCGCTATGTAACACTCGGACAGCCGAAGCTCGAACAACAACGTCGTAGGCGGTGGGTGACTGGCCTCCTCGCGGGCAGCCTTCCCGTGCACGATATTTGGCTTGGATGCGCCGAATTCCACATCGATCACGACGCACTCGTGCACGTAATCTGTGTCGCTGCCGTCCCGCAATACGCGTTAGAGGGCATCGCGACTCGGCTGATTGACGACTGCACGGCGAACGCCGGTGCCAGCGAATCGGTAACGATGCTAGTTCCCGGCGCGGGCGGCCTCATCGGATTCACCACGTCGCCACCCGGATCGTCACGAATGCCTGTCGCGGTTGGTCCGCCACGACCACTCAGTTCCCTCAACAGCTCGTACGTCATCGCGCGGGACATCCTCGCCGCCGTCGGCTCAACGGCTGGCGTACACAGCCTCGAATCGGTCAGCTGGCGGGTCGCGGTGCCGGCGCAATACGCCCTCAACGCGTTCCTCGACCGTCGATATCTAGTTCCCTTGCGCGAGCATGGCGCGTTCGGAGAGCTCATCATCGAGGCGCTTCAGGCCTGGCTCAATCACGACCGGAACGCTGCGCGAGCAGCGGCCAGCATCCCCGTCCACAGGAACACCCTCCGATACCGGCTGAGCCGGTTCGAGGAACTCACCGAGTGCTCACTCGACGAGACTGAGACGATCATTGAGCTCACGTGGTACTTGCCGCCTCATCGGCCCTTCGAAGCGAATAACCGGCGGCGGCGCAGCCTTTTGGACGAGTCCGCGACTGCTCTTACCGCGTGAGAACCGTGCGCGAGAGGCCGATCATTCCGGACCCGTCAACGACCGCGCCCCCGAGTTTCCGCGCACGATGCCGTCCACCCGCTCGATCACCAGGAGTAGTTCCGCTCGCTGGGCGGGCTCCAGATCCCTTCTTCTCGCAAGTGATCGAGCACGGGCGCGAAGGCCCGAACCTCGGCTGGATTCCACAACGGGAAGTTGACGAGCACGTTCGATGTGGCGGTGTGCTGTTTGAGAGCGATCAGTTGCCTTGCCACCTGCTCGCTGGTGCCGAAAATCTTGAGTATCCCCTGACCACTGCCCCACGCCCGCGCAGCTGCCTCAGACCCTTGTTCCTCGAACAGCGCGCGAACAGAGTCGATTCCGCCCAGGATATCGGCGGCCAACTCCATCGTTGCGTCCTCGTTGAGCGACCTCGTGAGCCGTTCGTAGGTCTCCTCAGCCTCGCCCTCTTCCTCGCGAACAATGACTATGGCGAACGGAGTCGTACCTAGCGGAGCTGCACGCCCGACGCTCTCAAGTACGGATTCGACGCGATGTCCGGTCTCTCGCACCTTGTCTAGGCTGTTGCCGGCAACGACGAGTTGGTCGCAATGTCGAGCGGCAAAGGCCATACCAGCCGGTGACCCGCCAGCGCTCACGAGGAGTGGGTGTGGACGCTGGAGCGGGCGGGGCGCCTTGATTCGGCCGTCAACGCGGTAATAGTCGCCCTCGAAGTCCACAGCTTCCTCGTCCGCCCAGAGACGCTTGACAACCTCGACGAACTCGCCCGCCATGGCGTAGCGGCGGTCATGCTCAACCAGGTTCTCATCACCGAACAAGCGCGCCTCAGGGTCGCCGAACCCTGTCACGACGTTCCAACCCCAGCGGCCGCCACTAAAGGCGTCGAGTGTGGCGCCCATTCGCGCGGCGTGCGCGGGCTTATGGTGTGTGGTGTGCAGCGTCGTGATCACTCCGATGTGATCAGTCACCGCAAACAAGCCCATAGCGAGCAGCGGCGCATGGAACTTCGGCGACTGATGCCCTGCGCGTTCGGCGGCACGCTGATGTCCTGACCAACTATCAGCGATGAATAGCGCATCGAAGCCGGTCTCTTCCGCGCTCCGTGCCATGTCGAGAAACACCTGCTTCGATAGCGTCGGTGTCGTACGCGCAGCTTCGTCCGACCAGATGTGGTCCGTCTGACCCGTGGGGAAGAAGTAGGTGAGACTCAGTTCGTCCGGGTTCGTGTTCAGGGCTTTCAATTCAGTACCTTCGGTTAGGCGATCATCGCAGTGCGGGGCTCGAGGTCATGGGTGGGATAGTCAGGATCGATAAGGGGCAGCTGGGAGAGGAGTCGGCGAGCCGTCGAGATTGCTTCCCGCACAGCGTCGTCGGCACCAGCCGTCCGCGGAGCAACACAGCTGTTTGGCGCCAGCAGATGGCGTACCAGCACGACGGTGCCGTGCCCGACCTCGACGATGGCCGCCATGGCCCGATCGAGCCGGTCCGCGCAGTCGCAGCGCTCTGCCAGCAGTAGTTGCCCAAGGCATGCATGATGGATGTACGGGCAGCCCCCTGCAGAGGGCCCCGCTCCGAATGACAGCACCGTGTACTCGTCGGGTTGCCCGAGCAAGCTGTATGTGACGGCGTTGAAGTCGCCATGTCGCGTAGTTAGGGAGAACGCCGGCCCAACACTGATTTGCGTGCGTTCCGCCATGCATTCGGCGACGTCGCGGACATCGACGACGCTGAGCCCGTGGTGGCTCGCGAACCGTTGAGCTTCCGCAGCATCGGCGAGCTCATGCGGGTTGTCGGCGCTGACAAGGTGCCCTATCCCACATACTGGCGACAGCTGGGCGATTCCAGCAAGGTCCACCGCAGCGTGTGCATAGTCGGGGCGCGAACGAGATCCACCAGCTCCCGTGACGCGCGGCTGGACGTGACCCGGGCGCGTGAACGACGCCGCGGTCGACGCTGGATCCGCCAAACGCCTCATCGTCGTGGCGCGATCCCCGGCGGAGATGCCGGTGCCGATGCCCGAAGCAGCATCAACCGTCACGGTGTATCCAGTCCCGTTCTGCGCCGCGACGGCAACACCAGACATTGAACTCAGACCCAGACGGACGCACTCCGTGTTCGGCAGTGCCACCTCGAGATACCCCGAGGAATAGCGGACAAGGAAGGCGGCAGTGACCGCGGTGACGTAGCTCGCCGAACACACGAGAACTGCTTGGGGACAGTCGGCGGCTGCGTGGGCATCCGTGACGACGACGACTCGCCCCTCCGCGAGTTGCTGGGCCACGCGATCAGCCGTGCCGACGCTCTGAGTACTGATGATGTGCTCCCTCCATTCGGTGGCGTGATGCCGATCACAATACAGACAGTCCGCTCAACGGGATGCACAATCCACCAGATGGGCTGGCTTAGATTTCTGCAGGAGTTCATCCCGCGCACCGGGTTGCGAATCCCGCCTGTCGGGTTCTAGAGTGAGATCTGCGACACACTCGTGTCGGTAGCGATCAACTGTCATACGAACGGAAGGACCGAGGCGATATGTCCGAGGTGCACGCGAAATTTCTCGACCAGACGGGCGTTGCGGAGGCGACGACGGCCGTCTGGCCAGCACTGAAGGTGCCACGGGAGCAGATCGAAGCCGAGATCGCCCGTCTCGCGGGGCTTCCTACCCCTAGCGACGGTGTCCGACGTTCGCTGGTTGTTCACCCGAGCTCAAAGTTCCGGGGTCTCACACCAACGATCCGCGCGGCGATCGAAGTCGTCCTCCCCGGCGAGCGCACGCCGCACGTCACGCGAAGCAGCTCGTGTGTCGAGCTGTGCATCGGCGGCGCGGGGATCGCAGAGGTCGATGGAGTTCGATTCGACGTGTCGAAACACGACACCTGGACCGTACCCAATCTCACTGCCCGTCAATACGAGGCCAGCGGCAGTGAGCCTTTCGTGAGACTGGTGTTTAGCGACGAACCCTTGCTGGAGTATTTGGCAGCACACTACGTCAACGACGGCTACCGAGCGGCCGCGGACGGGGTAGAGCACGTTCGGGAATCTCTCGCCGACTACGCCTACCCGATGCCGTCTGGAGGCGGCGCTCTCAAGACCTATGCAGGCCTGATGGATCCCGAGGTGATTCGGCATCATCCCAAGTGCTGGAAATGGGACGAGGTCAAGGCCTACCTCGACGGTCTTGACAAGTCCGGCCCCGACTATCGCTCAGCGATCATCGCCCTGCTGTGGGACGAGTCAACCGGTCGAGTCAATGGAAGCACGAACACTCTGACCGCGTTCATCTCCGGCGGCTATGACCCCACCTGGGTCGAGGGCAAGTACCGCATGGCGCGCTCGCACCGGCACAGCATGGCGGCGATCAACTACGCTTTCGCCGGCGACTGGCAGACGGTGGTCGAGGGCCAAACGATCCGATGGGGCGCAGGAGATCTCGTTCTGACCGCACCGGCGTGGGCGCTGCACACCAACGGCTCCAGCTCGCAGCAGCCGTACACATTCGCAATGCAGGATGCCGCCCTCATGGCTTCAATGAACGCCTCGGTCGTGCAGGAGTACGTGGGACAGCAACCAATCCTCATTGGATCGCACGCCGGCTTCAACACAAGCATCGATACCGAGCACGCCGACGAGCTCATCGACGTCTGATCGGACTAATCTGACTCACCTCCAGTCAGACTCACGGTAGTGGTGAGCGGCGGCGACACCCGCGTCGCCGCCCCACCAACCGGAGTCTGTTTGGCCGTACGCATACACCTGGCGGCATCCCACCTTCTGGCCCGACGTGGACGAGCTCGGAACATTCAATGTCTGATGAGGGCTCGGTCGATAGCCAACCTGGCGACAGACTCAAGCGCCGCGGCTGGAGAACCTTCGTCGTAGAGCCCGCCAAGTACAAAGGCGCCAACTATGACCACGTGGAGTTGATCGGCCAGTGCGTTCGCCCCCTTGGGCTAGGCTCGTCAAGGTCCGCAGCCGCTTTCGAAGTTCCTCTTCGTGGCTTGAGCAGCGTTGTCGGATTTCCTGATAGGAATCGCTGTCGAACTCGGCAGCGGTGTTGACGAACGCGCATCCACGGTAACTGGCACTGGTTGCTAGATCTTGAATCCAAGCGACTTGCGCGAGGAGTTCCTCGACCGGGTCTGTATGATCGCCGGGCGATGCGATCCCAAGTGCTCCAGAAGTTTTCGTCTCGACGGTCGAGGACTGCGAGTGTCAGATCGGTCTTACTAGGAAACCACCGGTACAAACTGGCCTTAGACATGCCAGACGGGACTGGTGCACGGTTAGG
>NZ_BAOX01000203.1:0-9119 GCF_000813105.1 Rhodococcus sp. BS-15
GGCGGCGGCACCACGTTCGTCACCATGACGGTCGTGACGATGATCGGCGGAACGTCTGGCTTCCGCCGCGCCGACGCCGGGCGGCGTGGGTGCCGTGGAGGCCGCGCTCATCGGCGGTCTCGCCGCCTTCGGAGTGCCCGCCTCCATCGCCGTCCCGTCGGTCTTGCTCTATCGCGTCCTGACCTGCTGGTTGCCGGTGTTTCTCGGGTGGCCCACACTGCGGTGGCTCACCAAGCGAGACATGGTCTGATTCGTCCGATTCAGGGTGCGTGTATACCGTGAGTGCTAGCGTTCATGCAGGTTGGGGGCCTTACTCGACGGAGGGCGTTGCTATTTCCGATCAGGGGGATTTCATCCCCACCGCGAAGGAACGATGGGTTCGGCTGTTCATCAGCGGAATGACACTGACGTTCGGACTTGCCGGCGTACTGATGATCCCGGCGGGGCAGTTCTCCGAGCCGATGTCGATCGTGGTCCTCATCGCGTCGGCTACCACGGTGCCCGTGGCCATCGCCTGGTACGTCAGACCATGGACGTCGCCGCATCTGGCGACGGCCTACGTCCTGTACGCAGATCTCGGCATCATCTCGGTCCTGCTCTCGTTCCAGACCCATTTCGACGCGATGCCGGGTTGCGCGATGTTCGCGATCGTCGCCGCATTCATCGTCGTCGGAAGTTCGTATCGGGTGATGGTGATGCACCTCGGCGTCGCTACGCTCACGCTGCTCACGCTCGGTGTCCTTGCCGTCGCCGAGGGTGCCGATCCGTGGTCGACCGCCTCGCGCATCGTGACCATCGGCTCGCTGTACGTAACTCCGTTCATGATCAAGGCCTACATCGGGCAACTACGCCTGAAGGCCGCCCGGGCGCTGCGCGACCCGTTGACCGGCCTGTGGAATCGCCGCGGTCTCCTGGACACCGTGGACACCCTCGGCATCTCGCCTTCCGGGGCCGGCGACGCGGTGGGGGTGACGGTCCTCGATATCGACCGTTTCAAGCAGATCAACGACAGATTCGGGCACCCCTCGGGCGACGCCGTTCTCATCGAACTCGCCCGACGCCTGTCCGAGGCTGTGGGCGATCGGTCGGCGGTCGCACGACTGGGCGGCGACGAGTTCGTGGTTGTCAGGTCCGGAACTCGCGAGGAAATCACTCAGTCGGACAACAGGATTCGGGCCGCCCTGGAGGAGACGTTCGACGGACCTCAGTTCACCACCAGCCTCGGATCTGCGGTCGAAGCACTCGATTCCGAGACCAGCATTCACGTCCTGGTTCGACGGTTGATCGCGCTGGCCGACATCGAGATGTACCGATTCAAGGCACGAACCTCCGGCAGGGCGGTGTCCGATCGTCTTCCCGAAACGAACTCGCACGAGCAGACGCGGAGCCGGATCGACGAACTCATCGCATCCGGCGGCCCCGACATCTTCTTCCAGCCCATCTGCGACACCGTCACCGGATACGTCGTGGGTTTCGAGGCGCTCTCGCGCTTTCCCTTCGGTGCCGGATCGCCGCTGTCGTGGTACCGCGACGCCACGGAGGCCGGCATCGGTCCCCGCCTCGAACGTGCGGCACTCGACCGGGCGCTCGACGCGATGCGCGCGCTGCCACCGGGATCATTTGTCTCGCTCAACGCGTCCGCCGACACCATCCGTACGACGAACCTGCTGGATCGACTACGCCCGCACCTGGCGTCGCGGACGTTCTACCTCGAGATCACCGAGCACGAGCGTGTCGACGACTACATCGCGGTCACCCGAGCTATCGACAGTCTGCGTGCTGCGGGAGTGCAGATTTCCATCGACGACGTCGGTGCCGGATTCGCCGGTCTACGCCACGTCATCGAACTGCGGCCGGACATCCTCAAAGTGGACTATGCGCTGGTCCACGGGATCGACCACGATCCCCTGCGGCGAGCGGCCGCGACCGCGATCATCGACTTCGCCCGGCAGATCGACGCCACCGTCATCATGGAAGGCGTCGAGACCGAAGCGGAATTGCAGGTGGCGAACGAACTCGGAGCCAGATGGTCCAGGGCTTCCTCACCGGCCGTCCGGAACCGGCGTCCGCGCACTCTCACCAGCAGGTGACGCGGTAGTCGAACCCGGCCGCGTCGCGCCGGTCAAGTCAACGGATCTCGCGCAGCGCCGCCACCAACCCTTCCTCGTCGACGCGGGTGCTGCGGCCGTCTCGAATCACCACCTCACCGTCCACCCAGACAGTGTCGACGACCTGGCGGGTTCCGGTCGTCAACAACGACGCACCGGGTCGCGTACCGGTAGACATGCGAAATCGCGCTCGAACCGCACCATCGTCAGATCCGCGACATCACCGACCGCCACCCCGCCCGCCCTCGGCGGTAATCCCAGAGCTGCATTGGCCCCACCTGACGCCATGTCGATCATCGCGTCGAAGCCCAACAGGTCGGCCTTCTTGTTCACGGCCCGCTGCACGTACGCGCCGACACGCATCGTTTCGAGCATGTCCTGGGTGTCGTTGCTGGCCGCACCGTCCACCCCGAGTCCGACGTGCAATCCCGCAGCCAACATGTCCGGGACGGCAGCGACCCCCGATCCCAAGCGCATGTTGCTCAACGGATTGTACGAAATTCCGACTCCACGCTGCGCCAACTTCGCGCGGCCCTCCGCATCCAATTCGACGCAGTGCACAGCCAGCACACGATCGTCGAGAAATCCGTGTCGATCGAGGTATTCCACCGCGCCGACGCCAGTGTGCTCGCGGCACATAGCATCGTCGGTGTGCGTCTCGAGCAGATGGATCATCACCGTCATGTCGCGGCAACGGGCGAACTCGCTGACGGCAGCCATGCCGTCCGGGGTGAGAGACCGAGGATTCGGCACCGCAACTGCAGGCGAGATACGTTTCCCTGCCGTTACTTTCATCAGTTCGTCCAGGTGGTCGAGAACGTCGGTCAGTGGCTGCATCAGCCGGGGATCGAATCCCCACCGCCTGGTCGGATCGGCACGGTCGGCGGTTCCGCGGCCCAGCACCGCCCGAATTCCCGTGTCGTGCAACCCCTGATCACTGCATCGTGCACCTCGGTGGAGGGGTGGGGCCACATATGCTCGACGAGAGTCGTTGTGCCACTGCGTAAAGCTTCGAGTGACGCTGCGACCGTCGCGGTGTACGCCCGCTCGGGGGTGATGGCCACCGAGTCCTCTGCGACGGCGAGCAGCCACTCGAGCAGGGGAGTGCCCTCGGCGATCCCGCGCATCAGCGACTGCTGCATGTGGGTGTGAGTGTTGACGAACCCGGGAACGAGGTAGGCAACGCTGCCGTCCGTACCGCCGCCACCCGACAACGACGCGTCGCGGATGTCCGTCACCACGCCGGCGTCGACCACGATATCGCGGTGCGGCAGCCACGATCCGCCGGAGTACACGGTGACGTCACGAACGATCGTGTCGTGCATGGGTATTGCCCCCTCGTATCGCTTCGTCATCACCCTGCAGAGGTGGAGCCGGTGAAATTGGCGTTGATCCGTTGGTAGAGGTAGTCCTCCGCAGTGATGGGCGCGTACTTGCCGGACGGACCCTCGATCACCGCGTCTCGATTGGCCTGAGCGAAGAATGCGAGGCTGTAGCGAGCGCCTGATACTCCTCCGGGCCGGGGTTCTTGACGCGGTGAAAATTGGACGGCAACAGGTCGTCGCTCCATCGCATCAGCATGTCGCCGATGTTGCACGTGATCGCGTCGTCCGACGGTTCGATCGGGGTCCACTCCTGCGTGTCCATCTCGCGACCTGGGCACACCTGCAGACCACCCTGTCCATCGCGCTGGAACAGTAGTGTGAGGCAATCGAAGTCGGTGTGCGCACCTGCGCGCCAGGTGTCTGCTGCCTCGCCGATGGCGAAGTAGTGCAACATCCGCAGCGTGCTCTGGTAGCTGTCGGCCGACGGATCGTGGGCCAGGGTGAAGAAGTCCTGATCGAATCCCAGCCGGACGGCGAAACACGAGAGCAATTTCATCGCAAGTTCCCAGCATTTCGCCTCGAACGACAGGATGGTCTCGCGGAAACCGGCCACCTCGTCCTGCGTCGGCCAGAGATCGTCCATGTGTGGACGCGTGACCTGATACGACTCCTTCTGATCTGGTGTTCCGATCGACGGCCGCACCTGCGACTTGTACTCCCAACCGGAGTTGTAGCCCTTCTTCAGCGGGTACTGCGCCTTGATCTCCTCCGGCAGTGCGAAGAATTTCTCGGCTGCTGCGAAAGCGCGTCGAACCTGCGCCGAGTCGATTCCGTGTTCGACCACCTGAAAGAAGCCGATATCGGTGGCGGCACTCCACAGTTGTTCGGTGATCTCCTCACGACGAGAGTCGAAGTTCGACAGATCGATTCGACGGATCTCGCGGGTCGTCGTCTCGGTGCCGATGCCGCCCATGCGGGCTTCGCGGTCCAGTTCGGTCAGTGGGTAGTTCATCGGTGGTCATTCTCCTACAGGTGGGTGTTCGTGGTGGGTGGTGCGCCGATCAGGCAGTGCCGATCAGGGAATGCCGATCAGGGAATGCCGGATCAGGAGATGCCGATCGAGGGATCGGTGAAGCGGTTGGTGAAGAGTTGCTCGGCAGTCAGGTCAGCCGGGAGTCGAGCTCCGTCGGCGGCGAGGACGGGCCCGAGTTCGGCGAGGTTGTTCTGTGTGCGCGCCGCGTCGTACGTTCCCACCGACCCGTCGGCTTCGTTCGCGATCAGTCCTTGCTCCTTCAGCAGCGCCGAGCTGAACGCGGCTTCGCCGTCGGTGTACGGCGTGAACGACGTGTCCTGCGCGACGACGTCGACGATGGTGGAGTCGGTCTCCTCAGGCGCGGTGATGTAGTCGGCGGTCGCCTGCTGGACCAACGGAACGAGCTTGTCCAAGCAGGGTGACATCGCGTCGAGCTTGTCGGCTCGGACCGAGAGGTTCGATGCGTAGATATCGAACCCGGTGTCCTTGACGAGCTGGTACGAGACCGGCTTGCCCCAGGCAGGTGTGTCCGATTCGTAGGTGTAGGGCTCCGAATTGGCGAAGCCCTGCTGGGCGATCTGCGGATCACCGACGAATCTGGCCGGAGCTCCGTCGTACCCGGTGTCGAGTTGCGAGGACTTCAGCAGCCCCTTCTGCACGAGCCACTGCGGAAATATCTGCTCTTTGGAGACCACGACGGTGGCGTCGGATCGTCCGATGTCGGCGATCGACGTCCAGTCCGGGTGGCTTTCCGGATCCCACATCAGGATCGCGGGGCTGTACTTCAACAGTGGCGTCACTCCGACGACCGGTTGATCTGCCGCAGCGGCGATCACCTGGTCGCCGTGCACGATGCCGAGATCGATCGAATCGTCCACGTACATCTGTGATGTCACCGATTGGAATCCGATGGCCGGCCCACCCGCTCGGAGCGAGAGGTCGATGCCGGTGTCCTTGCCGCCTGTCACCAGTGGGCCGGTGACGGACTTCTCGTCGGTGTTCACGGAGTAGCCGGGACCGAGCATGCGAAACAGCGCGCCCATGTCGGACTGCGGCTGCCACTGGAGCTGAACAGCGAGCGTCGACGGACACAGTTCGGCCAGACTGTCCTGCGCCGCAACGGCTTCCAGGGGTTCCGAACTGGCCGATTCGGCGTCGTCGGCGCTGCATGCGCTGACGCAGACCGATACGGCAACTGCAACAGCCGCAGCGGCGGCCCGAGTCTTCTTGGTGACCATGGCGAGTAACTCTCTTCTGGTGGGGGTGTGAGACACGTTGTGGGAAAACGGCATTCGGCCGAGGAGGCGACGAGCGGCTGGACACAGTGTGCACGAGCATCGATTACATGTAAAGAGGAAAGTAGCCCTGCGCGCCGTTCCGAGCCCTGAAGAGTGATTGCACTGCTGTTCAAAGCCGAATCGACCGACCACAGGTCACCTAGAGTTTACGGGGAGAAACGCGCACGTAATGCATGCAATAGATCCTTTTAGGTACCTAATTACATGCAATCGACGCCTGGAGATTCAGATGGATCTGATCGATACCGTGTTCGATGTCGACGCGACATCACTGATGAAGAACTCACAGATCACCTTCGACAAGGCGGTCAAACGGTTCCCGACCGGCACGACAGCACTCGACGGTATCGAACTCGATGTTCGCAGAGGCGAGTTCGTTGCCGTGGTCGGTCCGTCGGGCTGCGGAAAGTCCACTCTGTTGCGCATGGCCGCCGGCCTGGAGCGGTGCACGAGTGGCAGCGTCTGTGTCGCAACGCAATCCGTAGGTTCATCTTCCAGGAACCGACGTTGTTGCCGTGGCGCAACGTCCAGGGGAACATCGAACTCTCGGCAGAGCTCGGAGGCGTCGCCAAGAACGCTCGTCGCGAACGTGCAATCGCGGCCATCGACGCGGTGGGATTGACCGGCTTCGCCGACCAACTGCCGAGTGCGCTGTCCGGAGGCATGAAGATGCGGGTGTCGCTGGCCAGGGCGCTCACGTCGCTGCCCGAGGTTCTGCTGCTGGACGAGCCGTTCGGTGCCCTCGACGAGATGACGCGATACGACATGCAAGCTCTTCTGCACCGACTCTGCAACGAAAAGAAGTTCACCGCAATGTTCATCACGCACTCGGTGTCCGAGGCCGTCTTTCTCGCCGATCGCGTCGTCGTCATGACGCCCCGACCCGGCAGAATTCACTCGGTGGTGGACATCGAGTTCGACAGGCCCCGCACCGAGAGCCTGCGATTCGACCGGGCCTTCACCGAGTACGTCGCACATATCTCCGCGAGCCTGCGGGGAGTTGCGTGATGACGCAGACGCTGGCGGTCCTCGTGCCCCGTATTCGTGCAGCCGGAGCGGTCGGGGATCGCGGCGCAATCCCGGCGAGAAGGCCGAAGACCCCGTTGAGCGTGATCGGTGTACCCCTGGCGTCCTTCGCGGTGGCACTGCTGGCCTGGTACGCCGTGACATACCTCGTCCTCGAGCCGCAGAGACGTTTCCTGCTCCCGGCACCCCATCGCGTCCTGACGCTCTCACTCCTCGACTCTGCACACCTGATGCCGATGCTCGAGGCCCTCGCCGTCACGGCTCGGGTGACCGCCATCGGGTTCGTCATCGCCGTCCTGTTCGGTGTGACCGTCGGTGTCCTGATGAATCAGGCACGCTGGATCGAGCGTGCGGTGTACCCGTATGCCGTTGCGCTGCAGGTCATTCCCATTCTCGCAATCGTGCCACTGATCGGGCTGTGGTTCGGCTACGGCATGGTCGCCCGTACCATCGTCTGCGTGATGATCGCGGCGTTCCCGATCATCACCAACACGCACTTCGGATTGCGCTCGGTCGATCGCGGGCTGCACGAACTGTTCACCCTCGGCCGAGCGAACCGGTGGGAGCGCTTGACCAAACTCGAACTGCGCGCGGCACTTCCCTCGATCCTGACCGGCATCCGCACCGCCGCGGGACTGGTGGTCGTCGGCGCGATCATCGGTGACATGTTCTTCGCAAAGGGGGAACCGGGCATCGGGACCCTGCTCGACGTCTATCGCAGCCGGTTGCAGTCCGAGGACCTCATCGCGGCGATCGCCATCGCTTCGGCGTTCGGAATCGCAGTCTTCTCGTTGTTCGGAATCCTCTCTCGCGCTCTCGTCGGCAGGTGGCACGCATCGGGTTCGGACTCGTGATTCGGGTATCGCAGGCGGTGTAGGCGAGAATGTCCATCGGCACGATACGACGCACGTAACGGATGGAATCCATGACCACTTCCGAACGGGAACTTCTCACCGAGTCGGTTCATGCAACTCTGCGAGAGCAGATCTTTTCCGGGGAGTTGCCTCCCGGCACCCCGCTGAGCGTCCCGGCGTTGGCCGCCAAGTTGAACGTCAGCCGCACACCGGTGCGGGAGGCGGTGCAGCAGTTGATCTACGAGGGTATCGCCGTACACACCCGCAACGCCGGTGCCAAGGTGGATTCGCTCGATGCCAACACCATTCGATCCGTGTTCGAGGTCCGAGAACTTCTCGACGGACTGGCGGCACATCGAGCAACGCTGAACGCGACGAACGACGTCGTCGACGAGCTCAGGGGCATGGTCGCGGAGCAACGCGCGCTGCTCGACCGGCCTGCAGACGCACAGCGCGATGCACTGCTGGACCTCCGCTTCCACACGCGCATTCGCGATGTGGCCGACAACCGTCCGCTCAGTGACGCACTGTTACGACTCGACAGTCAGGCGCACCTGTATCGCACCGACATGTGGTCGGGCGAGACCGCTCGGCGGCTCGCGGTGTCCGAGCACGAACGCATCGTGGACGCCATCGAGACCGGCGACGCCGAAGCCGCCCGGATCGCGGCCTCGGCGCACGTCGCGGGGTTGCTCGTGCGCATCACGCGAACCTGAGTCACCGACCGATCAGAACGACGAGTCGGTCGTGAACTTCGTCAGTGTCGGCGGTGCGGCGAGCAGCGGCGGCAATTCGGCGATCTTGCCGGGTCCGGCGCGGAACTCACGGTACTTCGCATCGGCCTCGGCCGACTCCCACGTCTCGTAGGCAATCATGTGTGCCTCGTTCTCCTCGTCGACCCACACCTCGACACCGAGGCAACCCTCGAATGCGCGGGTATCGGCGAGCACCGTCCGCAACAACGCACGGGCATCGGCGACGGACTCGGGCTTGAACGTCAGATCCAACAGAGCGATGAGAGCCATGGCTTCACACTAGTCATCTGAGCCGAAGTGCCAAGTAGAACTCGATTCTGTCCTCCAGTCGCGACAGATCGCGGCCGGTGAGTTCCTCGATGCGCTGGATGCGGTATCGGACGGAATTGACGTGCATGTGCAGTTGTTCGGCACAACGCGTCCAGGCACCGTTGGTGTCGAGGTACACCGACAGTGTCTCGACGAGATCGCTGTTGTGCAGGTTGTCGTACTCGACCAGGGGAGTCAGCAGCCGCGAGGTGAACATACGTCGCACGTCCTCGGGAACATTGGCGAGAAGTATTGTCAGCGTGGCCAATTCGTCGTGCCCGACGACGCTGCAGTCCGAGCCACGGCGCTCGGCGAGCCGGCGGGCGTAGCGCGCTTCCTCGATCGCGCTTCGGATGTCGGCGGGCGCGGTCGGGGCGCTGACACCGATCGAGGCTTGCCGAACGGAATCGG
>NZ_BAOX01000202.1:0-9127 GCF_000813105.1 Rhodococcus sp. BS-15
TGCCGCGGCGCTGGCGGGCGGCACGCGAGCGCGCGTACTCGCGGCGGGTGCGTTTCTTTCTCAACATCGAGCCGGGCTGCTTCGTCGACGAACGCGACGTCGACAGCCACCTCGATGCGATCGGTGACGACCTCGACGTCGTCCTCGAGATCACCGAGCGAGACCTCGACCGAAACGTCCCGTTGCTGATGGCCCTGGTTCGAGGAGCCCGCGCTCGCGGTATGTCGGTGGCCATGGACGACGTCGGTGCCACCCCTGCAACATTGGAATTGTTGGCCGCCGTCGCGCCGGACATCGTCAAACTCGACGCGTCGATCATCCGGTCCCCGTATCGGTCGCGCGCCGCGGTGCGGCAGGTGCGGGCCTACGTCCGCACGAGCGATGCCGTTCTGCTGGCAGAAGGAATCGAAACCCGCAGACATTTGCGTCGCGCCAGGTCCCTGGGAGCAACCCTCGGCCAAGGCTGGATGTTCGGCCGTCCGTTGCCGCTGCCGAATCCGCAGATCTGATCGGTGGCAGGCAACGAAGAAACCCCGCACCTTCGACGGCCGGGGCCTGGGTGCGGGGTTTCGATACGACCGATCGAGACGATCAGTTCGTGAACTTGTCCTTGATGTTGCCCGCGGCGTCCGAGACGTCGTCGCCGACCTGCTTGGTCTTGCCCGACGCCTGATCCTTTGCGCCTTCGGCAGCAAGATCGTCGTTGTCGGTCTTGTGGCCGATCTTTTCTTTGGCGTCGCCCACGAGCTCTTCTGCCTTGTGCTTTGCCTTGTCGATGAAATCAGCCATGGTGAACTCCTCGAGATCGATTGTTCTATCCGTTCTCGAGGAGCTATACCCGTGAGAGTCCGCAGTAATCATCGATGCGCGTGCGGGTAGTGCCGGGGTGATCGGGGTAGTCCTCGACAATGGATACAGAGATCGGTGCACAGCCCCCGCACGAGACCCCATCGCCCGAACACCGGCGTCCGAGCGGAGTCGACGATGCGACCGTGGCCGCAGTGGGAAAGATGTCCGAGGCGCTCGAGTGCGTGGAGCGGGCCAGGGGACACCTCTACTCGTTCCACCAACTGATGGGGCATTCCGACCTGCTGCTGGGGGAGGCCGTCGAGGCACTCGCCGAGGCAGATCACGACGCGATCGCGCAGCGAATCGACAACGACATGATCGGCAGGAACATCGCACCGGGGCGCTGGACGTTCCAGCTCGTCGAGGAATTCGACGACGGATACTGGAGCCCGTTACGCGAACACGAGCGGGCCGTCCGGGACGAATTGCTCGACGGACGTCGCCACGTCTTCGAGGCCGAGATGAAGGAGAAGCGTCGAACCCATGGCCGCAGCGGGCACGAGGCGAAGCCGTCCGACTGACCGTCCGCCCACAAAAAAGCACCGATCCCGCCGGTTGTCGGCGAGGTCGGTGCTGGAGTGTGAGTGTCTAGCCTGCTTGCTTCGCCGCGTCGACCTCGCTGGTCGCGTTGGCGGTGGACAGCTGGCCACCGGAATTCTCCAGGTGCGCGCGGACGAACCAGTGGAAGAGTTCGAGCTGTGCGCTCTGGCCGATGAGCATGTCCTCGGTGACGGGGTCGATCTCGCCGACCTCCTCGATGTTCTTGCGAGTGGTCTCGATGACTCCGGTGTAGACCAGGTCGAGTGCTCCGAGGTGCTCGATGGCCGTCGCGCGACCGATCGAGTAGTCGTCCCAGCTGCGCTCGGAGACGATGGTGCCGGTGTGCCCTTGGCCGAGGAGCCGAGGGTCGCGATGCGCTCGGCGACGTCGTCCGCGAATCCGCGAACTGCTTCGACCTGAGGATCGAGCATCTCGTGTACCGAGATGAAGTTGGGTCCGACGACATTCCAGTGAATGTGCTTGAGCGTCAGATGGAGGTCGTTGTACGCGTTCAGTCGATCTTGCAAGATCTCGGCGACGCGTGCGCCCTTTTCCGAGGTGAGTCCGGGAACGGTGTACGAGTTCTTTTCAGCCATGTGCAGGGATTGCCCCATCCCCTCGGAACACAAACATGCCCCGCCGAATCGAACTCGGCGGGGCATGTGTGGTGCGGGATCAGGACTTGTCGAGTCTCGGTGAATCCGTGCCCGACGTTCCGGTGGACGGGGTGCCTGCCGAGGATGTTCCGTCCGTCGGATCGACGATCGGGCTGTCGGCAGCGACGTCGTCGATCACGTCGGCACTGTCGTCTTCGGCCGGGGGATTCTTCAGGCTCAGGATGATCGAGCCTGCCAGGACCACGATGATGACCACCAGGCTGACCAACGAGGGGATCTCGGGGATCGAGGTGCTGATCACCTTGTGTCCGGCCTGGAGGATCAGCTTGACGCCGATGAAGGCGAGGATGATCGCCAGTCCCTTGGACAGGTAGTGGAACTTCTCGAGCAGCCCTGCGAGCAGGAAGTACAGGGCACGAAGGCCGAGGATGGCGAACGCGTTCGAGGAGTAGACGATGAACGGGTCGTCGGTCACCGCCAGGACGGCGGGAACGCTGTCGACTGCGAACACCAGGTCGGCGGCTTCGATTGCCACCACGACGGCGAGAAGTGGCGTGGCCACGCGCTTGCCGGCTTCCTTGACGAAGAACTTGGTACCGGAGTACTCGTCTTGGACCGGGATGATCTTGCGCAGCAGACGAACCGCGATCGAGTTGCCCGGGTCGTACGACTCCTCCTCGTCCTTCATCAGCTTGTAGGCGCTGTAGAGAAGGATGGCTGCGAAGACGAACAGAACGGCAGCGAACTTGCTGACGATGGCCACACCGGCGGCCAGGAAGATGGCACGGAAGACCAGGGCACCGATCACACCGAAGAACAGCACGCGGTGCTGGTACTCACGGGGAACCTTGAAGTAACCGAAGATCAGCGCGAAGACGAAGAGATTGTCGACGGACAGACTCTTCTCGAGCAACCAGGCCGTCGTGTATTCGACTCCGGCCGTGGTTCCCAACGTGAAGAACACCACGATGCCGAAGATGATGGCCACGCCGACCCACAGGGCGCTCCACCATGCGGCTTCCTTGAAACCGATGATGTGGGCACCGCGGTGCGCCAACAGGTCGATGGCCAACAGGATCAGTACGACGGCACCGAATGCCGCCCATGCCCACCACGGGACGACGTTCATGAACGGCCACCTCTACTCGTGAATTTGCTGCCGAGTTGCTTCAACTTCGCCTGATTCTCGGGCTTGGTCGCGTACCGACGTGCCTGATCGATCATCTTCTTGCCCTGTGGGCTGCGAGCGAACGATGTCAACTTCTGTGTCAACGACGCCATCTGTCACACGCTCCTTTTCGTTCTCGTCTGTCTTTTTCCTACCGATGTTCCGGCCGTGCGTTCGGGCCTCGGCGGAAAACGTTCGGTCATTCCGCGACTACTCCAGTGTGACTGTTCGCTTTCCTGCAGGCATGGTCGTTTTGCGGACACGTTTCGACCGATTTCGTTGCCCGGTTACGGCAATCAGAGCAGTTTCTCCCCGTCACGACGACGAGCGCACCTCGGGCCAGTCGAGCAGCTTCGCTCCGAGTACCGCCGTGTGCAGCGCGAATGCCTCGACGGGGTTGCCCACATTCTGCCCGGTCAAATCCTTTATTCGAGACAATCTGTAGGTGACCGCCCGCACCGACAGGTGCATCCGTCGTGCGGTGGAGGCGGTGTTCGCCCCGGTGTCGAAGTACACCTGCAACGTCTCCAGCAGCGGACCCGCCCCGCCTCGCGCGCCCAGCAACGGTGTCAACAACGTATCGACCAGATCGGCGATCGCCGCACGATCGCTGATCAGGACGCGGTAGACGAGCAGATCACGAGCATCGACGACAGATGCGTCGAATCCGAGCGAGGCGGCGAGATCGAGTGCGTCGAGGGCTTCCCGGTACGACGCCGCGACACCCACCGCCCCGCTGCGCGGCCGGCCGATCCCGATCTGCGTCCGGCCGTACTCTCCTTTGCGACGGAGATCGACCGATTCGCTCGACGCCGACGTACCGAGTGCGCGTCCCACCCGGTTGAGGACGTGGTCGACGGCGTCGAGGTCGGGTGCCGGGAACACCAGGATCAACCGGTCCTGCTTGGTGGCCACGAGCAACTCGGCGTCTCCCTTGCTGCCCTGCACGCTGCGCTCGACGAGGCTGATGGCAGAGCTCGCGTCGGTGAACGGCTTGGTCGACGTCACCACGGCCACCACGTGGGGACTCGACAGGTCGAGGCCGAACGTCTGCGCGCGCCCGAGTACCCCGGCGACATCGGAGGTGCCCGAAAGTAGATCGTCGACGAATTCACGGCGGGCGAGTACCTCGGCTCGCACGAGAGTGCGCCGGGCGAGCTGAAATCCCTCGGCCAGTTCGGCCACCGCGTCGTCTACCGCGCGCAGCATCACCTCGCCCGCGGTGACCACCCCCGGCGGGGGTCATCCGCGGCGGCGACGACAGCGGGTAGTTCTCGCCACAGCCGCCACGCCGAGGTCAGGTACAGATCCAGCAATGCCCGCAGTGCGACGCCCGCGCGGGCAGCAGCATCGCCCTGCGCTCGAAACTCGTGCAGCTGCCCACGGCTCAGTGGCACGCCGGCATCGACGGCGTCGGCGAGGACGTCGAGAAAGCTGCCCAGCAGAGCGACGTCGAGTCCGCCGGCGTCCGACGCTGCCTGCGCCGCGACCGAATCCAGCGGTAGCGCATCGCGCTGTGTGACCATCTGTTCTCGTGTCTCCCATCCGGACTCGAGGTCAATGGTATGCATCGCGGACGCGGCGGAGAAACGGATCGGTGTGTGAATCGACCGATTCCACCGCGTGTTCGGCGTGCGAGAGGCGGTATCTGAGAGCACAATCAGCCGATCCGCACCGTTCGTCTCGACATTGGGAGTGCCGGCCATGACATCGTCGAACAGACCTGCATCGAGTCTGCGATCGCAACTGCTTCGCAAGAAGCCGATCGTGGATCCGGACCAGCAGAGCAGTGGCGGGTTGGAACGGACCATCGGCACCTTCCAACTGACGATGTTCGGCGTCGGTGCCACCATCGGAACCGGTATCTTCTTCGTCCTCTCGCTCGCGGTTCCCGAAGCCGGTCCCGCAGTGGTGCTCTCGTTCCTCGCCGCGGGTATCGCGGCCGGTCTCGCCGCCATCTGCTACGCCGAAATGGCATCGGCGGTACCGGTTTCGGGCTCGACCTACTCCTACGCGTACGTGACGATGGGCGAGGTGGTCGCGATGGGCGTCGCCGCCTGCCTGTTGCTCGAATACGGAGTGTCGAGCGCTGCCGTTGCCGTCGGGTGGAGCGGGTACCTCAACGAGTTGTTGAACAACCTCTTCGGCTTCACCATCCCGCACGCGTTGTCCGCTGCGCCGGGTGACGCCGATCCCGGCATCATGAATCTGCCTGCAGTGGTGCTGATCGTGCTGTGCGCCGTTCTGCTCATTCGCGGTGCGAGCGAGTCGGCGGCCGTCAATGCAGTCATGGTCGTCATCAAACTCGGTGTGCTGGCGCTGTTCGCAATCGTCGGATTCACCGCCTTCGACTCCGGCAACTTCTCGGACTTCATGCCTTTGGGCGCAGCAGGCGTGACGGCGGCCGCGGGCACGATCTTCTTCTCGTTCATCGGACTCGACGCGGTGTCCACCGCGGGCGACGAGGTGAAAGATCCGCAGAAGACCATGCCGCGCGCCATCATTGCGGCGCTGATCGTCGTCATCGTCTTCTATCTCGTCGTGGCCGTGGCCGCCCTGGGGACTCAGCCGTGGACCGACTTCGCCGGCCAGGAGGAAGCCGGGCTGGCGGAGATCCTGCGCAACGTCACCGGGCAGGCCTGGCCGGCAACGATTCTGGCTGCAGGTGCAGTCATCTCGATCTTCTCGGTGACCCTGGTGACGATGTACGGGCAGACTCGCATCCTGTTCGCCATGGGCCGAGACGGCATGTTGCCCAAAGCTTTCGCCAAGGTCAGTCCGCGCACACACACGCCGGTCAACAACACGATCGTCGTCGCCGTCGTGATCTCGATCCTGGCCGCGTTCATTCCACTCGACAAGCTGGCGGACCTGGTGTCGATCGGCACCCTCGTCGCGTTCATCGTCGTGTCGATCGGAGTGATCGTGTTGCGCCGCTCGATGCCCGATCTCGAACGGCCGTTCAAGGTTCCTGGATACCCGGTGACTCCGGTGCTGTCGGTTCTCGCCTGCCTGTACATCCTGTCCGGACTGCACTGGACCACGTGGTTCTGGTTCGGGCTCTGGCTCGCGGTGGTGTTGGCGTTCTACTTCCTGTGGGGTCGGCATCATTCGGCGCTTCGATCGGTTGGGAAGGATGCGGAATGAGCGTCCTGATCGCCTTCGCGCCGGGGAAAGGCAGCGTGGGTGCCCTCGACCTCGGTGCCCAGCTCGCACGGTCGTTGGGCACCGAGATCGATGTGGCGACGGTGGTGCCCAAGCCGTGGTCGACTCCGTCGATGGCACGGGTGGATGCGGAGTTCGCCGACTGGGCAGCGACGACTGCAGCAGAGTCGGAGGCGAAAGCGCGCCACTACCTCGAAGATCGGGCACCCGACATCACCGCGTCGTTCCACCGATTCGCACACCGCTCGGTGTCGACGGCCTTGACCGAGGCGGCCGAGAACATTTCGGCCTCGGTACTGGTTCTCGGCTCCTCGGGCGACGGCGCACTCGGCAGGTGGTCGTCGGGTCGACGGCAGACAAGCTTCTGCATTCTTCCCCGGTGACCGTGGCACTCGCTCCGCGTGGCTACCGCATGCGCGACCGTGCCACTCTGACGCGGATCACCAGCGCGTTCTCCGGTGACAGCGAGGCCTCGCGCGTCGTGGGCCCGACCGCCGAACTCGCCCGCGCCGCGGGCATTCCGCTCCGCCTCGCCTCGTTCGTCGTACGTGGGGCGACGATGTATCCGCCCGAAGTCGGCCTACGCGTCGAGGACGACGTCGCCACCGAACTCGCCGTCGGGTTGAGCGAGGCCTTGACCGCAGCAATGGACGACGCAGTCGCAGTAGGGCTTCCGGCCGAACAGGTGACAACCGAACTGGCCATGGCAAGTAGCTGGCGCGAGGCCCTCGACGAAGTTCAGTGGCAGGACGGCGAAGTGCTCACCATCGGTTCGTCTGGGCCGCTGGGGCCGATCGCTCGGGTGTTCCTCGGGTCGCGGGCGACCAAGATCATCCGACATTCGCCGGTGCCGATCCTGGTGCTGCCGAGGCAGTGACGTTCTATCGGTTGAGAGCCAGCACCGAGAGCAATTCGTAGGCAACGTGTGCCGCTGCTATTCCGGTGATTTCGGCGTGATCGTAAGCGGGTGCCACCTCGACGATGTCGGCACCGACCACGTTCAGGCCGACGAGTCCACGCAGGGTGTTGAGCAACTCTCGGGACGTCATGCCACCGGCCTCGGGAGTGCCGGTACCCGGCGCATGCGCCGGGTCGAGAACATCGATGTCGACCGAGACGTAGACCGGGCCGCCGTCGAGGCGTCGGCGCATACGTTCGACGATGCTGGCGACGCCGTCGACCTCGTAGTCGTCGGACCGAATCACCTGGAAGCCGAGCACACGATCGTCCTCGAGGTCCTGCTCGCTGTACAGCGGGCCGCGAATGCCGATGTGCTGTGAGCGTTCGAGATCGATCAGACCTTCCTCGCTGGCCCGTCGGAACGGTGTGCCGTGAGTGTAGGGAGCACCGAAGTACGTGTCCCACGTATCGAGGTGCGCGTCGAAGTGCAATACCGCGATCGGCCCGTGATCGCGTGCGAGCGAACGCAGAATCGGCAGTGCGATGGTGTGGTCGCCGCCGAGAGTCAGAACCGAGGAGCCGTCGGCGCGTAGGTCCGTCACCGCGTCGTGCACCGTGGTCAGTGCCTCGGTGATGTCGAACGGATTGACGCCGATGTCGCCGAAATCCGCCACCTGTTGGCGGGCGAAGGGTGAGACCTTCAGCGCAGGGTTGTAGGGCCGCAACAGTTTCGAGGCCGCTCTGATGTGTCCCGGGCCGAAACGTGCGCCGGGGCGGTAGCTCACACCGGAGTCGAACGGAACGCCGAGGATGGTCACATCGGCCCGGGACACCTCGTCGAGACGGGGAAGCCGGGCGAACGTGGTGGGCTCGGCGTAGCGGGGGACCTTGGTGGCGTCGACCGGACCGATCGGGGTGTGCTCGGGATTGCTCGGGTTCATCGAGAATTCCTTCCGAATTGTCAGGAGTCCGGTGACAGTTGAGTCGACCAGTTCGCCCGGCAAGCGTTACTCTGATGCTCGATCTTGTCAACACGAGTTTCCTGAAGGGCGATAACGGTGTCGGTTGCTACGTCGGTCGAGAACGACGCACCGCGTATCGGTGCGCGGCTGAAGGAGGCTCGGCAGAAGAAGCGACTGACCCTCGACGCGCTGGCCGACACCTGTGGAGTGACCAAGGGGTATCTGTCCAAGCTCGAACGCGACCAGGTCAATGCGTCGGTGGCGTCCCTGGTTCGGGTCTGCGCCGCCTTGGAGCTTCCGGTCGGCTCGTTGTTCGACGACGCCCCGTCCGGTGAGGTGGTCCGGGCGCAGTCGTTGCCGCGCATCATGTTCGGCGGGGAGGCGATGACCGAGTACCTGCTGACACCGGTGGGGGAGCGTCGGGTGCAGGTGCTGCTGGGGGACATCGAGGAAGGTGGCGGCAGTGGCGCGGAGGCGTACACCCTTCCGCTCGATGTGACGTTCGTGCATGTGATCTCGGGTGAGCTGCGGGTGACCTTCGAGGCCGAAGCGGACCGTACGTTCGCGGGCGACGAGGTGCTGCTCGGTCCGGGCGACGCGTTCACCTTCTCGCCGCGTCGCCGGCACAGCTTTCGAGCCGAAGGCAGGGGCGGTGCTCAGGTCCTGTGGGTGTTGGCACCCGCGCTACCCGAGGAGTTACCTACGAGGAAACAGGAGTTGTCGCCATGACCGTGACCGTATCGCTGTTCCAAGGGCCCGAACTTGCCGGCGATGTCGACGCGAACCTCGCCGCACTCGACGACGCAGCGAGGAGCGCGGCTGCGGCCGGCGCGTCGATCCTGGTGACCCCGGAGATGTCGGTCAGCGGATACGACATCGGTGATCTGGTGCTCGAACGAGCCGAACCGTTCGACGGTCCGATCTTC
>NZ_BAOX01000201.1:0-9211 GCF_000813105.1 Rhodococcus sp. BS-15
CCGCAGGCTCCACTCCCGCTGACGTCGGCCGGGAGCGACGGCCCGTCGACGGTGCCGAACAGGCCATGACGTTCACAGCGGGGCGACACCTTCTGTTCAGGACTTACCAGTTTCGGCCGGTAGTGTGGGCGCGGTGAGTCTCCTAGCTGCCTCGGAAACGATGACGACGAACCTGGCCCTGTTGCCCGGATTCCTCGACCCGGTGAACCTGCTCAACTCCTTCGGTCACTGGGTGCTCATCGGGCTGCTGCTGGTGGTCTTCATCGAGTCGGGGCTGCTGTTTCCGCTGCTCCCAGGCGATTCCCTCCTCTTCACAGCCGGGTTGATCGCGGCTTCGAAGTCCACCGAGATCGAGCCGTTCGCGTCCATCTGGACCCTGGTCATCCTGATCCCGATCGCGGCGATCCTCGGCGATCAGGTCGGCTATCTCATCGGCACGAAGGGTGGTGCGGCCCTCTTCAAGAGCAACGATTCGCGATTCTTCAAGAAGAAGTACATCGACGAATCGCACATCTTCTTCGAGAAGCACGGTCCGATCACCATCATCCTGGCGCGCTTCGTGCCGATCGTGCGTACGTTCGCACCGGTCGTCGCCGGTGCGTCGCACATGAAGTACTCACTGTTTCTCACCTACAACGTCGTCGGCGGCATCCTCTGGGGCGCCGGCGTGACCGTGCTGGGGTACCTGCTCGGGCAGATCGCGTTCATTCGTGACCACGTCGACATCATCTTCCTCCTCATCGTCGCCGTCTCCGTCCTCCCCATCGTCATCGAGGTCGGCAAGCGAATGATCAAGGCCCGCAAGACTCCGCTCGGGGAGGCCACCGACGTGATCGAGGCCGTCGCCCCGGACACCAAGTCCTGATCGAGATCTGCCGAAAGTGATCGAGTCCATGTCGTCGATTACCACTGCGCTGCCGACCGCGTCCGTTCAGGCGGTCGGCAGTTTCGGTCCGCTGGAGACGGCAGGCCCCCTCGTCGTGTGGATCGTCGTGATGACCTTCGTGTTCATCGAATGCGCGGTGATCATCGGGTTGTTCCTGCCCGGAGATTCGATGCTGATCACGGCAGGAATCGTGATGGCGACCCATGCGTCGGGCACCGGTCACATCTGGGCGCTCTCGCTCGGTGCGATGGTCGCCGCCATCGCAGGCAACCAGGTGGGGTACTCGATCGGTCACCGAACCGGCTCGACGCTGGTGGCCCGCAAGAACGGCAAGTACCTCAACACCAAGAACCTGCACAAGGTCAATCTCCTGCTCGAGAAGCACGGATTCTGGGCGGTACTGGTCGCGCGGTGGATCCCCTGGGTGCGCACCCTGTGCCCGCTGGTCGCAGGTGCCGCGAAGATGGATCACCGCAAATACACGATCGCCAGCACCCTCGGAGCCATCATCTGGGCTCCGGTACTGCTGCTGATCGGGTTCTACTTCGGCTCGTTCATCGACGGCATCCCGTGGCTGATGCCCGCCGTCCTCATCGGCATGATCGTGCTGCTCGTCGTCGGAACCGGGCTCGGCATCTGGCAGTACCGCAAGGAAATGGCCCGCCCCGAGGAGACCATCGAGGTCGAAGAGGTCGTCGAGTAACGACTAGAAACCGGCAGGAGTGGAGCCCGCGGAACGACTAGAAACCTGCAGCTGCGACGCGGTATGCGGCTTCCATGAGCATCCAGCCGCCGAGTTGCACCGAGAGGTCCCGTTCGGGCACATCTGACGGTCGGACCGTTCCTTCGGTGAAGGTGGCGATGTGCAGGCCTTGCCCCGGGAAACGGGCTTCGCGGGTCCAGTCGGCTCCGAACAGTGGATTGTCTTCCACTTCGAGGCGGTTCTCCCACGCCGACTCGGCCGAGTTCAGCACGATCGCTGCTGCGAGTTCGCGGGCTCGGTCGTCGGCGTCCGAGTCTCCGGGTAACTCCAACGCAACGATCGCCAGGTAGCGCGCGAGGATCGGGTTGAACAGGCCGCCGTCTCCCCCACCGCCGCCGGTGATGACGAGGTTGCGGGTCAGGTGGTTGTCTATGGCGTCGACCAGGGCATGGACTCGCTGGGCGTGCCTGGGTTCGCCGAGCCGAACGGCGAGTTCGGTCTCGAGGCCCAACGTGACGCCTTGGCAGTAGCTGTACACGGCGCGTTCCATCTCACCGGGCTTTCCGGCATCGACGAGTGCGCGGGTGGAGTGCATCCCGTCGAGAATCAGCCCCGTGCGCGGGTCTTTGAGGGTGCGGTCCATCCAGTCGGCCATCTCCTGGGCACGCCACAGCCGACCGGTGCGCGCCAGCATGATCGCGGCCGGACCGTTGGCTGGTGCGTTGTAGAAATCCGACTTCTTGCGCCACGGAATGCCACCACCCTCGGCCGGGGACCAGGCGTCGAACAACTCCATCTCGATCTGCTGGATGCCGCCGCGATTGCCGACGAAGTGCTGCCGCTGCGCGCGTTCGAGCGCCAACCCGAGCCACGCCATGTCGTCGTAGTAGTTGTTGGTCCACCCGCTGACGTTGCGGGTTCGGTGTGCTCGGGTGATCTTGTTCAGTCGCCGACGGCGCTTGGCCGTGAGGTCGCGATCTGCGGCGTCGACCGCACAGTCGAGCAGGTGGGCCTGCCACCAGTAGTGCCAGCGCAGGAACATCCGTTCCTTGCGCGCCGGTGGCCAGGCGACGACTCCCAACGTCGTGCCCGGGAGCCCCCACAGCCGACGCATGTGCCGCGCGACGACGGCCCCCTCCGCAGCGTCCGCACGCTGCGACCACAACTCCTGCATACCCGCAATCCTGCCACTACCGTTGCTGATTCGTTACATCCCGCCCCGGAAAGCACACCCGGAAGCGCTGAGCTTCACCACGCAGTATCGAGATCGGCATGCCGCCGAATCCAGGAGTGCATGGCAATCCCGGCGGCAACACCTGCATTGATGCTGCGGGTGGAACCGAATTGGGCGATCGATACCGTCATCGAGGCCGATTCGCGGGCACTGGCGGTGACCCCCGGTCCCTCCTGCCCGAAGAGCAGCAGGCAGTGACGCGGCAACTCCGCCGTCTCGATCGGCACTGACCCCGGGGTGTTGTCGACGGCCACGACGACGAGTCCCTGCTCCGCGGCGAACGCCATCAGCGCCTCCACCGAGTCGTGGTGATGGATGTGCTGGTAGCGGTCGGTGACCATGGCACCGCGACGGTTCCACCGACGACGCCCGACGATGTGGACCGCCTGAGCCGCGAAGGCGTTCGCGGTACGCACCACCGTCCCGATGTTGGCGTCGTTGGTGAAGTTCTCGATGGCGACGTGCAGCGAATGGCGTCGGGTGTCGATGTCGGCGACGATCGCCTCGCGTCGCCAGTAGCGGTAGGCGTCGACGACGTTGCGGCGGTCACCGCCGGCGAGCAGTTCCGGGTCCAATCGTGGATCGTCGGGCGGCGGTTCGGTGTGCGTGTCGGACCACGGTCCGACGCCGTTGGGGTTCTCACCCCACTCGGTGGGGCCGGCGTCGTCCGACGACGGCTCGCTGCCGATCGTGTTCTCGCTCAATAGACTTCGTTGCTGTCCGGTGCGATGCGGAAACCGTGTCCGGTCGCATCGTCGACACACGAGATGCCGTTCTCGGCGGACGTGCAGGTGAATCCGTTCTCGGCGATGGTCGCGCCGACCGCGAGCGGTGGATCGATCGTGTCCCCACCCGAGGTGTAGACCACGCCGCCGGAGCACATGAATGCCGCAGGCCCTTCGTTGGTGACTCGAATACCGTTGCCCCAGTTGATCATGCAGTCCTCGGGCCGCGGCGGCACCGGAGTGGTGGAGCCCTGGCACCCGGCCTCGGTACGGCTCGACAGCGGCACGATTCCGCACTGGAACAAACCGTCGGGGGAACTGAAGTAGTACGCACCACCGATGGCGGCGTACGTCGTCTGCGGTTCCTCGGTGGGCGGCGGCTCGGCCGGAGGCGGAGGCGGCGGGAGTGGTATCTCCGTGGTCGTCACGGGCGCAGGGGTGGTGGTTGCCGTCGTGGTTGTCGGCGCAAGGGTGGTGGTCGACGCAGGCGGCGGAGCCTGGGCAGCGGACTCACTGCTGCAACCGGTGAGAACGAGCGCCGTACCGGCCCCGACTACCACCAACCAGGCTCGCACCCAACCCATTTGCCGTACTCTGCTCGAACCCCACGTACTCAGCATGAAGAAACCCCGACCCACCTTTCGACACCGATTGCTCGAAAGACCGACGATACCGGCGCAGTGCCGGCATCGTCCGGCGACGAGTTCTAGGTGTGGCTCAGGCGCCGGTTGACCTCGCGAGTGAGCCATGCGGGCGAGAAGCGTGACCCGAGCGAGAGCGCCTTGGAAGGCAAGCCGACCGGGAAATGCACCTTGTGCAACCGACGCTTCACCGGACGGGTCGCGTCGAAAATCGCGTCGGACACATCTTTCACGGTGAGCTTGATTCCCAACGAGCTCGTGGTGCCCGTCGACACACCCTGGGTCATCGCCGTCTGGACGAACAGCGGCCACATGGCCTTGACGGCGATGTCGTACTTGCTCCACTCGAGATCCAGTGCCTCGGTGATGCCGCGCACCGCGAACTTGGACGCGCCGTAGGTCACCAACTCGGGCTGACCGTAGATGGCCGATGCCGAGCACAGGTTGACGACCTGAGCGCCGGCCGTGTCCCTCAGATACGGGAAGGCGGCGTGAGTGCCGTAGATGACCCCGTTGAAGTTGATGTCGATCTGCCGACGGTGCACCGACAGCGGCATGTCCTCGAAGGCACCCGCGGCCAGAATTCCGGCATTGTTGATCAGAATGTCGAGTCGACCGTCACCCTCCCCGACGAACTCCTTCAACCGGGTTTCCCACTGGTCCGAGTTGGTTACATCCAAGATGCCGGTGACCACGCGGCCGCTGAGCGAAGCAGCTTCCTTGCCGAGCGATGCCAAGCCGGTCTCGTCGATGTCGTACGCACCGACGAGGTAGCCATTGGCCGCGAACTTGAGAGCCGTCGCGCGGCCGATGCCGGCTGCAGCGCCTGAGATGAAGACAGTTGGTCGAGTCACATCGATCACCGTACATGTAACCCTACTTACCGGTAACCCCCTATCGTCGAATATCGATCAGTCGCTTCCAGCGACCCAGGAGCACCGAAGTGAACAACACGAGAATCGTCCGATCCGTCGTCTTCGTGACGACCGTTTACGCAATCGTGCTGGCGATCTGGATCGGTTGGCTGATGAAGCGAACTCCCCCCGGGACGCTTCCCTACCAGCTGGCGGCCCTGGTCGCCGGATTCGGCGCAGCGCTCGGCCTGGCCATGATGATCGCCGGACGACCGACGCGTGAGCAGAAGGAACTGATCGAACACGGCGTCGAAGGGTGGGCGACGGTGGACGCCATTCGCCGCATCGACGACGACACCGCCGAGTTGGACCTCGAATTCACCGTGCCCGGCTCGGGCAGCTACTTCGGCAAGATCGTGTACGACATCCCGCAGTCGGACACCTCGCGATTCGAGCCCGGCACCGTCATCGCCGTTCGCGTCGACCCTGCCCACCGCGAGCGAGTACTGCTGCTACCCCGCAGCCAGGGCCTCGACGAGTAGGACCTGCGCCGCGACGTACGTCGACAGAATGATCGCCTCCGCGGTCCGCCGCTGACGGTCCTCGGTCAGAAACAGTCGTCTGAACACGATCAGCGCATCGGAGACGGTGAACAGAACTCCGCCGATCATCAGCCGCCGATCGCCACCGCGTGAAACGGAACGAGCAGACAGGGTCGACGTGGTCGCGAGCACCGCACCGTAGGCGATCAGGGTCGACGCCACCGCGGGCTGACGCTTGGCAAGTAGCGTCGCCGCGACCGCCCATCCGGTGTACCGCGGAACGGCGTCGACCAGCGACGGACGCGCGCCCCTCCGAAACAGCAGATACGTGTAACTGCCCTGCATCACGGCGAACGCACGCGCGCCCCATTCCAGAGCGGAATCGTCGTCGGGGTCGATCAACAGCGCATCGCCGACCGTGGCGGCCGCAAGACCCGCCAACAGCACCCGATCTCGCACCGGATCGAGCCCGCTCGCCAGTGCCGGAACAATCAGCGGCTTGGCCATCCGCTGCACGGGCATCGACCCCGCCCACGCACCGACCACGGTCACCGCACCCGCTACCAGCGCGGCCGTGCGAGCCCGCCGAATCCGACCGACAACCATATGCAGACCTCCACAGAAATCTCGTCACAGTGAGCGTCACATGTGACGCTGACCCCTATCGCTTGATACTCGCAGGTCGCGTCGCCATCGTGGAAAGGTCGGTCGGATCATTTCGAGGCAGTGGGGACCATCATGCGCCGCAAACTCACCGGGCAGGACAGTTCGGGACGCTCCGCCTTCGACGGCCACCCCAACCCGTTGCTCCGCGACTGCGACGTACGCCAGGCACGCATCAAGCACTGGGTGACCGCACTGCTGATACTCATGGTTCCGGTGTCGCTGTGGATCGGTGCCACCGCCCACACCGATCAACAACAACGACTAGAGGACCAGAAGAGTTCGATCCACCAGGTCACCGCGACCACGACGGCCGTCGCCGAATCCACACCCGTGGCATCGACCGAGTTCGGCGCGACCGGCGCAGCGGCGACCGCCGTCGACTCACGTTGGGTCTACCGAGGCGTCGAGCACACCGGACGCGTCAGCGTCGACACCGGATCGCCTGCCGGTACCACCACGCAGATCTGGGTCGACAACAGCGGAGATCTGAGCATGCGACCACTGACCTCGTCGGACGTCGTCGCTGCGTCGATCTTCAACACCATCGGTAGCTGGGTGCTCGTGGCATCCGTTCTCATCGGCTTCTATCACCTGATGCGCTTCCGCTACGACGGTCGGCGGGACGCCCAGTGGGACCGCGACATCGCCGATCTCCTGCGCCAGTACTGACTCGTCGCCGTCGATGCCAGGCGGCGATACAGTGCGCTTTTCGTATAGATAGTTAGCGTATGTAATATTAATCCGGTGAGTCACTCCGACGCAGACATCCGGGACCTCCTGTCGCAATTGGTCACCAGCTCGTCACGGTTCGTCCGCTTGGCCGCACGGTTCGGCAGCGACGAATGGCCCAGAGCGTGGATGCGAGCGCTGTCGTTGCTGGAGGAATACCAGCCACTGCGTATCAGCACGTTCGCCGAGCTGGACCGCTGCTCCCAACCGTCGGCGACGGCATTGCTCACCAAGCTGAGCAAGAGCGGCCTCGTCACCCGGACCGCCGATCCCGACGATTCCCGTGCCGTCCTCATCGACATGACCGACGACGGCCACCGGTGGCTCGCCGCGGGTCGACGCCACATCGTCGACGGACTGGTGCCGTACCTGTCCGACCGCGACCCGGAACAGATACAGAAACTGACCGACGGACTGAGCGAGCTTCGCAGCATCCTCGAGCCCGTCGATCGCGGAACGAGAGGAACTTCTTCGTGACCACCAGCACTTCCTCCGACAGCCTGCTGAAGCAACCGCGAGCGGTGTGGGCCGTCGCGTTCGCCAGCGTCATCGCCTTCATGGGCATCGGCCTCGTCGATCCCATCCTCAAACCCATCGGCGAACAACTCGACGCCTCGCCGTCTCAGGTGTCGTTGCTGTTCACCAGCTACATGCTCGTGACCGGCGTCGCGATGCTGATCACCGGAGTGGTGTCGAGCCGCTTCGGACCCAAGCGCACCCTGCTGGTGGGACTGGCGATCATCGTCGTCTTCGCCGCCCTGGCAGGCACATCCGGATCGGTCGGCGAGATCATCGGTTTCCGCGCAGGCTGGGGACTGGGCAACGCCCTGTTCATCGCGACGGCACTCTCGACCATCGTCGGTGCCGCATCGGGAGGTGTCGCCCGCGCGATCATCCTCTACGAGGCCGCACTGGGTATCGGTATCGCCACCGGGCCCCTCGTCGGTGGAGTTCTCGGCGGATTCAGCTGGCGCGGACCGTTCTTCGGAGTTGCCGCACTGATGGCCATCGCGTTCATCCTGCTCATCGTCATGCTCCCGGACACCCCGAAGCCAGCGCACACCACGTCGATACTCGATCCGTTCCGCGCGCTTCGGCACCGCGGCCTGCTCACCGTCGGCATCACCGCGCTGCTCTACAACTACGGATTCTTCACCCTCCTCGCCTACACCCCGTTCCCGTTGGACATGGGCACGTACTCGATCGGCTTCATCTTCTTCGGCTGGGGCCTGTGCCTGGCGGTCGCGTCGGTGTTCATCGCACCGAAGCTGCAGCGGGCCTTCGGAACGCTGAACATGATGATGCTCGCACTGCTGCTGTTCGCCCTCGATCTGGGCGTCATGGCGATGTTCACCGAGAACAAGACCGTCCTCATCGTGGGAACCGTCGTGGCCGGGTTGTTCCTCGGCGTCAACAACACGCTGATCACCGAGACCGTGATGATCTCGGCACCGGTCGAGCGCTCGACGGCATCGGCGGCCTACAGCTTCGTTCGCTTCACCGGCGGGGCCGCGGCTCCCTACCTGGCCGGAAAACTGGGCGAGTCGAACATGCACGTCCCGTTCTGGGTGGGTGCCGCCTGCACCGCTCTCGCCATCGTGGTCCTGGCAACCGGCCGGAAGGTGCTCGCTCACGTCGACGACCACGAACCTGCACCTCACAGCATCGACGAGGCCCGGGCCGTGACGGTCGGCGACTGAAATACCTTCATCCGAACGGCTTTTCGCGGCGGTCGAGACGTACACGCCTCGACCGCCGTTGCATGTCGAGAATCTCTCTCGTCACATGCGTCCCATCAGTAACACTTTCATAACCAATTCTCAGGTAAAGCCGTTAACGGTTCCCGAGACCGGCCGGTTGGTTTACGGTCACGTCAACACGGTTGTTCGTGTGACTCACCAACAACACCCGTTCCGCGTGGGAGGGCGGGTGCGCGCAGCACGATGCTGCCACTGACCGAAGGGCCACAATCTCCATGTCGCAGAAGTCGATCGCCAGGTCCAAGAAGGCGCGCCTCGCCGCTGCCGGGGCCGCCATGGCACTGTCCCTCTCCCTCGCCGCACCGGGAATCGCCAGTGCGCAGGAACCGACCACACCGGACAGCTCCGTCGTCGAGCAGCCCGCCACCGAAGGCGGCACCGAATCCGGAGCCCCCACCGCCGAGGAGGGCGCAGCCGTCGAAGGATCGGCACCGTCGACGGGGAACTTCAGACACCCGCTGTGACCTCGGA
>NZ_BAOX01000200.1:0-9241 GCF_000813105.1 Rhodococcus sp. BS-15
CCTGCTCGGCGGGGCAGCCGTCGCCGGGATCGTGCATCTGGCGTCGTGGCCCCTGACATCTGCGCGTGCCACCGATCCGGAAATGGGCCCCGGCGTTGTGCCGTCGGTGGTCGGAATCGTCGTTCTCGCTGTCGCGGCGGCACTTTCGGCCCGCCGCACGGATCGGTGACGCCGATTGCACCGGCCCGGTAGCGGTGAGATAGGCCACATAGCATGCATGCGCCCGATGCGCCGTCGGGGCACCTGGATAAAGTCCATGCTCAGACCCGCTCACACCCCTGGAGCGGGCGTCAACGTAGACGAGACGGTGAGCTGATGGATCTCTTCGAATACCAGGCGAAGGAATTGTTCGCCAAGCATGGCGTACCCACCTCCGCCGGTCGTGTCACCGACACGGTCGCCGGAGCAACAGAGATTGCCGAAGAAATCGGCAAGCCAGTAATGGTCAAGGCACAGGTCAAGGTCGGCGGCCGCGGCAAGGCCGGTGGCGTCAAGTACTCCAAGGACGTCGCAGCAGCCACCGAGAACGCAGAAGCGATTCTCGGACTCGACATCAAGGGCCATGTCGTCAAGAAGCTTCTCGTTGCAGAAGCCTCCGACATCGCCGAGGAGTACTACATCTCCTTCCTGCTCGATCGCACCAACCGCACCTACCTCGCGATGTGTTCGGTCGAGGGTGGCGTCGAAATCGAGGTGACGGCGGAGGAGAACCCCGACGCACTCGCACGTATCCCGGTCGACGCCGTCAAGGGCGTCGATCTTGCTTTTGCTCGTGAAATCGCCGAAAAGGGCAAGCTTCCCGCCGAGGTGCTCGACGCCGCTGCGGTGACCATCCAGAAGCTGTGGGAGGTCTTCATCAACGAAGACGCTCTCCTGGTCGAGGTCAACCCGCTGGTTCGCACCCCGGACGATCAGATCCTCGCCCTCGACGGCAAGGTCACGCTCGACGCCAACGCAGACTTCCGTCAGGCCGGCCACGCCGAGTTCGAGGACAAGGACGCAGCCGATCCCCTCGAGGCCAAGGCCAAGGAGAACGACCTCAACTACGTCAAGCTCGACGGACAGGTCGGCATCATCGGAAACGGTGCCGGACTGGTCATGTCGACCCTCGACGTCGTCGCATACGCGGGCGAGGCACACGGCGGCGTCAAGCCGGCCAACTTCCTCGACATCGGCGGCGGCGCTTCGGCCGAGGTCATGGCCGCAGGCCTCGACGTCATCCTCGGTGACGAGCAGGTCAAGAGCGTGTTCGTCAACGTCTTCGGCGGAATCACCGCATGCGACGCAGTAGCCAACGGCATCGTCGGCGCACTGCAGAAGCTGGGCGACGACGCCAACAAGCCGCTGGTCGTCCGTCTCGACGGCAACAAGGTCGAAGAGGGCCGCAAGATTCTCGCCGACGCCGCGCACCCGCTGGTGACGCTCGCCGGAACCATGGACGAGGGCGCCGACAAGGCCGCCGAGCTGGCAGCGAAGTAGAGGAAACCATGTCAATTTTTCTGAACAAGGACAACAAGGTCATCGTCCAGGGCATCACCGGCGGCGAAGGCACCAAGCACACCGCCCTGATGCTCAAGGCCGGAACCCAGGTCGTCGGTGGCGTCAACGCACGTAAGGCCGGAACCACGGTCAAGCACGTCGACGCCGACGGCAACGACATCGAACTCCCGGTCTTCGCGTCGGTTTCCGAGGCCATGGAGAAGACCGGAGCCGACGTGTCCATCGCGTTCGTGCCGCCGGCATTCTCCAAGGACGCCATCGTCGAAGCGATCGACGCGGAGATCCCGCTGCTCGTCGTCATCACCGAGGGCATCCCCGTGCAGGACTCCGCGTACGCGTGGGCCTACAACGTGGAGAAGGGCAAGAAGACCCGCATCATCGGCCGAACTGCCCCGGAATCATCACCCCCGGTGAGGCTCTCGTCGGCATCACGCCCGCGAACATCTCGGGAACCGGCCCCATCGGCCTGGTCTCCAAGAGCGGCACGCTGACCTACCAGATGATGTTCGAGCTCCGTGACTTCGGATTCTCGACGGCCATCGGCATCGGCGGCGACCCCGTCATCGGAACCACCCACATCGACGCCATCGAGGCGTTCGAGGCGGACCCCGAGACCAAGATCATCGTCATGATCGGCGAGATCGGTGGCGACGCCGAAGAGCGCGCAGCCGACTACATCAAGGCCAACGTGACCAAGCCGGTCGTCGGCTACGTCGCAGGCTTCACCGCTCCCGAGGGCAAGACCATGGGCACGCAGGTGCCATCGTCTCCGGCTCGTTGGGAACGGCTCAGGCGAAGAAGGACGCACTCGAGGCCGCAGGCGTCAAGGTCGGCAAGACGCCGTCCGAGACCGCTGCCCTCGCGCGCGAAATCCTGGAATCGCTGTCCGTCAAGTAGGACTCGCTTCTGTGAAAAGCCCGCCACCGATGTCGGTGGCGGGCTTTTTCGTGCGCGTCCGGCTTCGCGTCAATGGACCACTGCATGCGTCTGGGCGATGCAATGTCACATTGACGCGAAGGGGTCTAGATTGATCCGCGTGCACAGGATCTTCACCACAGCCTTCAGCTCGGTCTATCCGCACTACGTGAACAAGGCCGAGCGCAAAGGCCGGACGAAAGCAGAGGTCGACGAGATCATTCGATGGCTCACCGGTTTCGACCAGTCGGCCCTCGACCGTCATCTCCAGGCCGAAACGACGTTCGACGACTTCTTCGCGGCGGCGGACCTCAACTCGAACGCGGAGCTGATCACCGGAGTCGTCTGCGGCATCCGCGTCGAGAACGTCGAAGACCCCCTGATGCAGAAAATCCGCTACCTGGACAAGCTGATCGACGAGCTCGCCAAGGGCAAGAAGATGGAAAAGATTCTGCGCGGATGACCCTTGCTCAGTAAATCGAATGAGTGAGAGTTGCGGTGTAGGTATCGGCGAGCAGATCACTGTTCGGCACCAAGATGTTCACCGTGGCCGTCCAACTGGTCAGGCACGCCACGCCCCCACTGGTTTTCGCGTTGACGGCGGTAGCCGAGAGCGGCACGTTGCTGACGCCGGGGGATTTCACGAACAGAAGTAGGCAGTTGGTCTCGGGAGCGGAGTAGGACGCGACCGGCGTGACCGTCCTCCCGGTGTTTTCGCCGCGGAACGGCGACAGGCTCACCGTGGAAGTCCAGTTGCCGAGTACGTTGACCACGCTCAGGCTCATGTTCCGGTCCATGGCACCCCAGGAGTCAACGCACCCTGCCCTGCTTGTGCGATCAGTCCGCTGTTCGCCTGAATGTTCAGCAAGCTCGCGGCGGGTGCTGCAGCCGCGCGAGCGGCAGGCTCAGGAGATGGGACGGCGCTGATCGAGGTGGTCGCGTCAGGAACCGACGTGGGCACCGCGGTTGTCGATGACGCGCCTGTCGGCTCGACGGTCACGGTGGTCGTCGGCACTGTTGTGATGCTCGGGACTGCCGTGGTCGTCGGGACTGCCGTGATGCTCGGGGCTGCCGTGGTGGTGGGGACTGTCGTGGTGGTGGGGGTCGGTTCCATCGTCGGCAGGGCGGCTGCGGTCTCGGTGGGGGAAATCGTCGTCGGCACAGTCGGCACGATCGGCACCGTCGGCACTTCGGTGGCTTCCGTCGGTGAGGGTGTGGTTGTGACGATCGGTTCGGAGGGTGCGCACTCGACCGTCGGCGTCGGCGTGGTGGTCGGTGCGATCGGGTCGGCTGGAACGGGGGTAGTCGTCGGCGTCGGGTCCGCCGCGCATGCTGTTGCGGCTGTGGGTATCTCGGGTGAGGGTTGTGCCGATACCGCCGGATGGGCGGTGGCCGCAAGGACCACCGCCAATCCGACTGCCATTGCCACACGCCGCATGTCAGGTGGTCCTTCGTTGCCGAACAGCCACGAGGAATGCTGCCGCTACGGCGATGATTCCCAACGCAACGGCCGCCCAGATCCACGCTGGAGTACCCGACTCGGACGAGGATCCTGCTGCGGCGACCGACCCTGGTCGGGGAAAGTCAGTTCGACGTCCGATGTCTTGTTCACCAACCCACTGGTGATGGTGATCGCCGCCTGCCACGGCCCTGCCGGGAGAGCTGCATCGAGTGTGAAGGTCACGTTCCCCGTCTGGCCCGGCGCGATGGAACCACCCGACCCCTTGACCGGCGTACTGGAAATCCCGCCGGGACCACCGGAGAGCTCGACCGTCCCGCTCGGATCGAGGGCGCGCCCGCCGGTGTTCGTCACTTCTGCACGTACCTCAGGTGCGCCCGAGTCGCTGCGTGCCGCGGTGACGCCGCCGATCTCCAGATCGGCCGGCGGACCGTTTCCGGGACCGACCGAGAGGTAGGTGCGGATTCCGGCTCGGCTGACGTTCTGGATACCCGTTCCGGTCGGTGCCGCGGCGGTCTGCGCCCATACGACGGCGTACTGCTCACCTTCGGGGGCGTCCGGTGGAACCGCGATGGTCACCACCGCTTCGGCTGCGGAGTTCGGAGCGAGCGTGAGGTCCGTCGGTGCCACGGACATCCACGTCGTCAGTTCGTTGACGGCACGGTCGTCACCCACTTCGAAGCCGCCGTCGTCCGCTCCGATCGAGGCGGCGGCGGGGTACAGCGTCACCGGTTGTTCTTGATCGCTGCTGTTGCTGACCTCGATGCGCCTGGTCACAGTGGTGCCAGGAGGCAGGTTGTCGATGATGTACGCCATCGCTCGTGGGTCGTCCTGTAGGGATACCGGCGCTTCGAGCAGTCGTATTCCGACGCTGCCCACCGGTGCCGGTTCGGTTGGCTGTTGAGCGACAGCCGGAGCCTGGGCGACGAGCGCTGAAGCGAACGTCAGAAGAGCCAGAACTCCGACTGTCAATCCCCGATTCGGTGACATCTACAGATCATGCAACCGAATGTGTGACGGTGCCCGTGTAGGTACCGGCAACGACGTCGGAGGGCAGTTCGACCTCGACGGTGCCGGTCCATGTAGCGGTATTGGCGCCGATGACCGCGGTAGCCACGACGACAGCTGTTGTGGAGTCGATGGTCTGTGGCACGAGCACTCCGGCCACAGTAGAAATTCCCGTGCGTGCAGGCAGGAGCGGTGCCGAGTAGGTGACGGCCGACGCGGGAATCGTTGCGGGGTCCGGTGAAGGCTTCTCGAAATCAGTGCTGAACGCCGACGCGGTCCAACCGTTGATTCCACGGCGCTGATCCGATACGACAACCGGCGTGATTCCTCCGCTTGCAACGTCCCCGGTGACCGTCAGCGCCTGGCTTGCGGGCGCAGTGATGTTGAGTGCGCCTCCGAGCACCGTGAAGGTCAGGACGGTGTCGGCGGCATTGGAGACAGCAGGGGAGATGACGGCAACAGCGAGAGCACCGGCAGCGGCGACGGTGGCGAACAGTGACTTGCGCATAGGGGGCGTCCTAGGGGAGGGCGAGCGAATTGGCTCACCGGCTTGTGATGTGCAACACAATAAGCCTCGTTGGTAGTGACGCGTTACAAATTGAAGATAACTGTCACGGGGTCTTTTTTGGGGGGTCGAAACGGACCTGAAACGTAGTTCTTAAAATCATGCTGAATCGAAGTGTGGTCATCGATCAGCCGTCGGACTTCACTGATCGTCATGACAACCACCGAGAACCGTGCCCTCACCAAGTCCTGGCCCGACGCCCCCACCACTGCAGCCGGATGGATTTCCCGCGCGGGTGAGGTGGCGCAACTGCTCGCAGTCGATGCCGTCGCTCGCGACAAGGGCCGCGAGATTCCCGCCGCCGAGGTGCAGCTGCTCAAGGACGCGGGCCTGGTCACCCTTCTCGGCCCCATCGAACACGGTGGCGCAGGCCAGGACTGGCCCACCGCGTACCAGGTCGTTCGCACCGTTTCGAAGGCCGACGGTTCCATCGGTCAACTGCTCGGATACCACCTGCTGTGGTTCTGGGCCGCCCGGCTCGTCGGCACCCCCGAGCAGATCGAGGCCGTCGAGGCCGACGCCACGAAGAACAAGTGGTTCTTCGGCGGTGCCGTCAACCCTCGGGACAACGACGTCGCCGTCACCGACGAGGGCGACACCATCGTCTTCGACGGTTCCAAGACCTTCTCCACCGGTAGTCGCGTCTCCGACGTCACCGTGCTCGAAGGTGCACTCGAAGGCAGTACCGATCACGTGTTCGCGATCGTGCCCTCGAACATCGAAGGGCTGTCTTTCCATGACGACTGGGACAACATCGGCCAGCGGCAGACCGAGAGCGGCAGCGTCACCATCGACAAGGTTCGCGTCGACTGGGCGAGCGCAGCAGGGTTCGTGGACAAAGCTTTTCAGCCGCGGGTCTACAACACCCTCAACGTCCCCACCATTCAGCTGGTGTTCGTCAACTTCTACCTCGGAATCGCGAGGGGTGCACTCGAGGAAGCTGCGTCGTACACCAAGGACAAGACGCGTGCGTGGCTGCACAGCACCGTGGACAAGGCCGTGGACGAGCCGTACATCATCGACATCTACGGCGATCTGACCTCCAAGCTCTGGGCCGTCGAAGCCCTCGCCGACGCAGTTGCGTTGGAAGGAAAGAAGATCCACGACAATGCCTGGAACGTCACCGCCGAAGAGCGCGGTGAGCACGAGGTACGCGTCGCCGCGGTCAAGGCTCGCGCCACGGAGGTCTCCCTCGAGATCACCGGGGCGGTGTTCGAGGCGCTCGGCGCACGAGCGACGGCCAGCAAGTACGGCTTCGACCGCTTCTGGCGCAACGTGCGTACGCACACCCTGCACGATCCGGTCGCATACAAGCGACGTGAGGTCGGGCGCTGGGTTCTCACGGGCGAGCTGCCCGAGCCGACCTGGTACTCGTAGTCGCAACTTTTCTGGCCCCGATCCGACCCCCGATTTCCGGATGAATGGGCCATTCACGCCATCTGAGTGCGTGAATGTCACATTCATCCGAAGAAGGATGACGCACATATGAGCACCGAAAAAATCACCGACGCAATCAAATTCGCATACTGGGTACCGAACGTCTCGGGAGGGCTGGTCACCAGCACCATCGAGCAACGCACCAGTTGGGATTACGAATACAACAAGAAGCTGGCGCAGACCGCCGAGAACAACGGTTTCGAGTACGCCCTGAGTCAGGTTCGCTACGAAGCCAGCTACGGTGCCGAGTTCCAGCACGAATCCACCAGTTTCTCGCTTGCGTTGCTGCTGGCGACGGAGAGGCTGAAAGTCATTGCGGCCGTGCATCCCGGGCTGTGGCAGCCGGCGGTCCTCGCCAAGCTCGGAGCCACAGCCGATCACCTCTCCAACGGCCGATTCGCCGTCAACGTCGTCAGTGGCTGGTTCAAGGACGAGTTCACCCATCTCGGTGAGCCATGGCTCGAGCACGACGAGAGATACCGTCGCAGTGCAGAATTCCTGCAGGTGCTGCGCAAGATCTGGACCGAGGACGACGTCGACTTCCGCGGTGACTTCTACCGGATCCACGACTTCACCCTCAAGCCCAAACCGCTGAACACTCCCGATCGGCCCAACCCCGAACTGTTTCAGGGCGGTAATTCGTCTGCAGCGCAGGAGAATGCCGGACGGTACTCGGATTGGTACTTCAGCAACGGCAAAGATTTCGACGGCGTCACCGAGCAACTCGACAATCTCCGACGCGTTGCACGTGATCACCGGCGTGAGGTGAAGTTCGGGCTCAACGGCTTCATCATCGCCCGAGACAGCGAGAAGGAAGCCCGAGACACATTGCGCGAGATCATCGAGAAGGCGAACAAGCCCGCTGTCGAAGGTTTCAAGGGAGCGGTGCAACAGGCGGGCAATTCGACGGGCGACAAGAAGGGAATGTGGGCCGATTCGACGTTCGAGGACCTCGTTCAGTACAACGACGGCTTCAAGACGCAGTTGATCGGAACCCCGGAGCAGGTGGCCGAGCGAATCGTCGCCTACCGTCGCCGCGGCGTCGACCTGATTCTCGGCGGCTTCCTGCACTTCCAGGAGGAGATCGAGTACTTCGGGGCGAAGGTCCTGCCGCTGGTTCGGGAGCTCGAAGCTGCCGAGTCGAACGACCACGAGCTGGTTGCTTCTCGCTGACCTGGAGTTCCTCGAGCGGTCGGGTCCGTGCAGTAGCGTGAGTTCTCGGACCCGACCGACCTGGGGTACGGACAATCTCAGATGAGGAGACGCGATGACCTACTCGCCCGGCAGCCCTGAATCAGGGGGCTCCAACTCTGGTGGCTACGGCGGAGGTGGACCGTCCTACGGCCCGTCGTCCTCGCCGAATCAGCCGTCGTCCAACCCACAAGGTCATCCGGGCCAGAACCAGCCGTTTCATCAGCCGTCGGTGTCCAATCCCTTCGGCCCTCCGGTCCCCGGCACCTCGGCGCCGGGCCCGGGTTCCGCTGCACCGCAGTCGAAGTCGCCCGGATCAGCGCTGTCGAGTCTGCCGAGGATTCTCACGTTCGCGATCCTCGGGCTCGGCGTCGTCACCTTCCTGCTCGGACTGCTCGACCTCGTCACCGCCGAGGTCACCTCGTCTCAGGAACTGCCGAGCAGCATCCAGACCTCGTTCAGCACCACCTTTTTCGCGTCCGGTGGTAGCGCGGTGTCGGTTGCTCTACTGCTGGCAGCGGGCTTGATCGCCGGTGCCTCGCTGCTGCAGAAGGACGCCAGGAATCAAGCCGTGGTGGCCGCCCTGGCGATCGCCGGCTGGCTGGTGCTGGTCTTCCAGTCGTTCAGCCTGCCCAGCGCGGAGGGCAACGAGTTCGCCAGCACCACCAGCTCGCTCGGTATCGGTGCGATCCTGGTGCTCGTCCTGGGCTTCGTCCAAGCAGCCGCCGCGGTGGTGGCACTGCTGCTCGATGCGGGCATCGTCAAGGCCCCGGCTCCCAAGCCCGCGGGCTACGGCAATCAGAACCAGCAGCCCGGATACGGTCAGCAGAACCCGTACAACGCGCCGACGACATCATTCGGTGGACCGTCGCAACCACAGGCTTACGGCAATCCGCCGTCGTACGGTCAGCCCCAGGGAACCTCGTCCAACTTCGGTCAAGGTCTCAGCGGTCAGGCACCGAGCGGACAGTCGTCGGGGCAGCATTCCTACAACCCGGGTGGACAGCCGCCGTACGGACAGTCCGCCCCCAACACCCCGTCGCCCCAGGGCGGTTATGCACCGCCGCCGTACACCGGTCCGAGCGGCCCGGCCGCCGGGCAGCTTACCCGCCGAACAGTACGGCCGGCCCGCTCCGGACGACGGACCGACCCCCGGCCCCCAAGGT
>NZ_BAOX01000199.1:0-9245 GCF_000813105.1 Rhodococcus sp. BS-15
CGGCTTCGAGCAGCCGACACGCGAGGACTTCCTCGTCGGTGGGATCGGGACCGTCGGCGATGCGCTGCAGCAACGGACGGGCCAACGCGTCGAGACTGGCCAGGCGAGCGTCGCGTTCCTCGAGTACGGCCGCCGCAGCGGCCCGAGACGCGATACGAACCGTCGACTGGGTGCGCAGCGCGAAAATGGCCGCAGCCAGCGGACGTATGGTGAACGCGAAGAACGTCGACATCAACAGCGGTGCGATGTTGATGGCGCTGAACGAGAGCCCGTACAGAAATCCTTGACCCGTCATCGCCGCCCACCCGATGGCCACGGACATGGTCAGTGCCAGCCCGAGCCACGCGGCCAGGGTGCGACCGCGCACGCACATGAAGGTGTAGATCACCACCGACATCCCCAGGGGCCAGGTCTGCAGGCTTCCGGTCAGTGGAACCGGCAGGACGGCGAAGACAGCCGATGCGGCGACCGGTCCCGATACGGTCAGCAGAGCTGTTGCGCGTGTCCCCAGCGGATCACCTGGGGCACCGAGCAACACGACGACGGCTCCGGCGAACACGAGAACCGCTGCATACGGTGGCCATACCGCCGACACCCCGTCCAGCGTCGCCGTGGCGCACACCGCACACGCGAGGACATAGAACACGGCGACGGCATAGGCGGCCGTCGACTTCATCGACAGCAGATCGCGGATGTCCTGGCCGTTCATCGCTTCCAGCCCAATCGCACGATGGTGCCTGCGGCGGAGGATTCGATCTCGGCCGATCCGCCCTCGAGCTGACGCATCCGGCCCTCGATGCTGACGGCGACGCCAAGTCGATGGGGCGGCACCGAACGTCGATCGAAACCGATGCCGTCGTCCTGCACGGTGATGTGCATCGACGACGGGGCCAGCTCCACGACAACCGAACGGTGCGATGCCCTGGCGTGAATTCGACTGTTGCGGAGCGCTTCTGCCAGTGCTGCAGCGATGGCTCGTACCGTGTCGGCCGGATAGGCCTCCGTGAGCTCGGGCGCGCCCTCGTTCACGGTGAATTCGATCGATTCGTCGACCGTCGTTGCGGCAGAACGAAGCTGAGCCAGAGCCTCGTCGGCCGAGAATGTCTCGGAGACGGTGCCTGTGGTCAGCTCGTCCAGATGTGTCAGAGCCGAGCGGGCCTGACGGGCCAGGCTCGGCGTGCGGCCATGGCGGGCAACGGCGAGCAGCGACGACATGACCTCGTCGTGGATCAGCGCATCGAACCGTTCGCGTTCGACCTCGCGCGCGGTGGCCGCGGCCGCCCGGGCTGCGTCGTCGTGCGTCGTCGAGATCGTGGCGTCGAGAATGCGTCCGGTACGTACCGCGGCCAGCGTTGCGGCGACGAACACCGTGCAGAACATCATTGCGAAGAAGATCTCCGCAACGATGTTGCTGCGGGGGAACGGTTCTCGGACAGCGTGATTGGTGAGCTGCACGAGAACGACGCTGACGGTCATGTGGACGAACGCCGGGACGGGGTGCCACACCGTGGCGGCCGCGAGTGCCGCAAGGCCGGGAAACACCGAGAGAAAGGTCCCGGCCTGATCGAAAGTGGTTCCGTCCCAGGCCACCCACCACAGCGCGGCCATGATCGGGAACGTCGATGCTGCTATCGAGCCGGCGATCCTGATGGCGGCGATACTCGGATGAAAAGTCATGGCCCCGAACGCGAAACCACTGCCGAACACGACCGCAACAGTGACCGGAGTCCACCAACCGGGAACCACCTCGCTGCTCCGTGCGATGTTCGGGATCAGCAGAAGCAGATAGATGAGATAGCCGGTACCGACGAAACGGCCGAAGATTCTGATCAACCGATCGGTCGAATGGTGCGCCGCGTCGGTCTTGCTCACCTGCTGGTCGTTGTTCATGCACCCCTCCCGGGAGAGGAGTGTAAACCAAGGTCAGGCGCGTTCGGTGGTGGTCTGCTTCTCCGATTCCCGCGCTGCCCTGGTGCGGGAGCGCCGAACGAACACGGCGACGACGACAGCGGAGATCACGACGACCGCTCCGGCAGCGATGTACGGGGCAGCGGTGCCGGGCATCAGGCCCTCGAAGAACAGGACGGCACCGAAGACGAAGAACAGAATGGCCGCGCCGTACTGGATCATGCGCTCCGGCAGGTGCTTTCCGAGTACCGCGCCGACAACGATGGCGAGTGCATCGGCCGCGACCATGCCGATCGTCGAGCCGATCCACACACCCACCCAGTCGTTGTCGGCGGCGAGAGTGACGGTGGCCAGCATCGTCTTGTCACCGAGCTCGGCAAGGAAGAACGCCGACGCGATCGCAAGGAACGCGGATTTGGTGACCCGGGAGGCTTTCGCGCCTTCGTCGTCGGACAGGGAGTCGCCGCGCAGCGTCCAGAGTCCGAAGACGACGAACGCGATGCCGCCGACGATGGAGATCAGCTCGGTGGGGATCGACACCCCGAGGAAGTGGCCGACAGCGACCGAGACCAGGTGCACGACGGTGGTGGCAACGGTGATGCCGCCGATGACGACGTACCACTTGTAACGCAGGGCGAACGTCATGGCCATGAGCTGGGACTTGTCACCCAGCTCGGCGACGAAAATGACAGCGAAACTCAACAGTAATGCGGACAGCACAGCGGACTCCTCGGTCGTCGAACGGACCGAAGGTCTCGCCCACCGAATCTCTCCGGTTCACCGTGCCGGGCAGCAGAAGCGGCCAGTATGTCGACACGATGATTGGGGGCTACTCCCCTTCGCTGCAGACGACTGTAGGGGCCTCGACGCGAAATGTCCAATGCGCCAGTAAGTTTGGGTTCCCGAAAATTCGTGTGCGGACAGCGGTCAGGATGCGAGGAGCATCGCCAAAACTGCAGTATCGGGATCGCTGATGGGATCGAGACCCACCCGACTGACCATCGAGGTCACCGTGCCGTCGGACTCGGCCTCGACCCAGGCCGCCCGATGGTCGAGCCCGAGGTGCGGAAGGCCGGGGAGCAGAACGCATCCGGACGCCGCACCCGCACACTCCGGGAGCGACGGCGTCGTCTCCGACGGCGGATGCAGCATCAGCAATGCGGCCGGTTGATGCGCGGCGAACCGTCCGGGAGCCAGCGCGAAATCGCCGATCACCGGCCCCTCGGCGACGACCAACCCGACCGTCCCCGGCGCGGGGTCGTCGGGCAATTCCTCACGCACCCCGAACACGGTCGACGTTGCCAACAGGCCCGGCATCGAGGCCACCCGCACGGCGAGGGCCAGAAACTGCGCCCATTCCTTGGTGGTGTCCGGCCAACGGCCGGAGATCACGAATCCGCGCAGCAGACCGGCGGCATGAAACGGTGAAACACCGATGAGATCTCGCTCGTCCATCTCGATCGTTCCTCCCAGACAGGTACAGGGCTCGAAGCCGGGTACACGACGTTGGGTAGGAAGAGAATGACGCGAAAACGGCTGGCACACAAGATGGGAGAGTGCCAGCCGAAACGTAGCCGCCCCGCGGTGGATCGCCGCCGGATACTCTTCTTCGATGAAATTCGGAGAAAGAGGTGGGCGGCTCGGCGTCGCGGCCGCGTCCTGCATCGTGGCTTTCGCGGTGACCGCGTGCAGCGCGGACGCGTCGAGCACGCAGGAGAACACAGGTGACGTCCGCACCGCGCAACATGCCTTCGGTGAGACGAGCATTCCGGTGGATCCGCAGCGCGTTGCCGTGCTCGACGGAGACCGCACGCTCGAAGCGGTCGTGGCTCTGGGAGTGCAGCCGGTCGCAGCAGTGAAGCCGCCGCTCACCGGAGACTATGCGCCCGTCGTGCGTGCCCGTCTCGCCGCCGAACCGGTGGACATCGGATCGGCCGACTCCGACATCGACATCGAGGCCCTGACGGCTGCCGGACCGGACCTGATCGTGATGCGAACGGAGGGTGAGGACGGTCGCGCGTTGTTCGACCGCGTCGCCCCGATCGCACCGACCGTCGTCGTGGACTACGCGCCGGCGTCGTGGCAGAGCACTCTCGAGCAGGTGGCGGAATTCTTCGGCCAGCAGGACACGGCCGAGAACCTGTTGGCCGACTATCGGCGCACGGTGGACGAGTCGCAGGCTCGGGCACCGCGCGAGGGCAGCACGTTGACCATCGCACGGGTGCGCGCCGACTCGCTTCGGTACATGACGCAGGACGGCTCGTTTCCCTACTCGGTGCTCGCCGATCTGGGCTACCGGGCCCCTGCGCAGCAAGACCGCGGATCGGACGCGATGCAGACCGTCGACGTCAGTCCCGAGCTGATCGACGTGATGGACGCCGACGACATCGTTCTGCTGACCGACGCGGGTACGGAGGACGCCGTGGCGCAACTGCGCAGAACCCGCTCTTCACCGGACTCGGTGCCCGGGTGACCGAACTGCCGTCCAAGGACTACCTCTTCGGCAACGTACTCACCGCACAGGCGTTGGTGGAGACCGCGTCCGAACTCGGTGGGTGAGGTGTCGGCATCCGAACGCTGGGGCGGCTGCGCTGCGGTTGCCCGAGAGCGAGACGAATCGTTGCGCGGAACGGCAGCACGGGCCGATGGGTGGGTGCTGATCGAACATCGAGGCCCCTGGGGCCGCGAACCGTGGGGGCCGGACGGTCCGCTGGGTCGAATCGGCGTCGAACTTGCACGTCGCTGTGCGGCGGCTCGGTACGTCCCCAGCTGGTACGTGACACTCGGCTGCCACGGAATTCGACCGATGTGCGGCGAATCTTCCTCGTGCATTCGGGCCGTTCGGGTCCGTGGGCGGAGCAGTACACGGTCGACGCGGTCGAGCAGGTGCTCGAGCTGCCGCTGGAAGCCGCTTCGGGCGATACCCCACCCGGCCTCGGGATATCTGTCGAGCAGCCGCTGTACCTGGTGTGTACGCACGGGAAAAAGGATCCGTGCTGCGCGGTGTTCGGTCGGCCCGTCGCGGCTGCGCTGAGTCGGCCCGAGGGGCGGGTATGGGAATCGACGCATCTCGGCGGCGACCGGTTCGCAGCCGGAATGGTGGCACTGCCGGAGGGCAGCTACTACGGCAACCTCACGCCGGCGAATGCTCAGGCAGTGGTGGACCGCCACGACCGCGGACAGCTGTCACTGCAGAACTACCGCGGCCGGTGTACCGACGACACCGCAGGCAGATCGCGGAACACGCCGTGCGCACCGAATACGACATGACCGGAATCAACGACGTACGTCCGAGTGCGGCCACATCCTCGGACGGCGGCACCGACGTCATCGTCGCAACGACAACGGGCTCGGTGCACGTGCACGTGACTCCGAGTCCCGAGGCCCCGCGCAGAACGACCTGCCGCTCCGAGGCCTTCGCGACGCCCGACCACGGAATCACCTCGATTCGGCCGATCCCAGCAGCCGACCGGGCCTGAATTCGAAACGAGACAGGGCCACCGCATTCGTTGCGGTGGCCCTGTCTGCGATTGCTCGACTGTCGGCAATCTCGTCGGTTACGGGAAGATCAGACCCGGGGTCTTCGACGTTGCGGCCTCGAAACGAGCCTGGACGTCGGCCCAGTTGACGACGTTCCAGAACGCCTTCACGTAATCGGCCTTGACGTTCTTGTACTGCAGGTAGAAGGCGTGCTCCCACATATCGACCTGGAGCAGCGGGATGATGCCCAGCGGCACGTTGGCCTGCTGATCGTAGAGCTGGAAGGTGAGCAACTTCTTGCCCAGCGAGTCGTAGCCCAGAACGGCCCAGCCGGAGCCCTGCAGGCCGTTGGCGGCAGCGGTGAACTGTGCGCGGAACTTGTCGAACGAACCGAACTGGTCGTCGATCGCAGCAGCGAGCTCACCCTCGGGCTTGTCGCCACCGTTGGGCGAGAGGTTCTTCCACCAGATGGAGTGGTTGACGTGGCCACCGAGGTGGAACGCGAGGTTCTTCTCCAGCAGGAAAATGGCTGCATGATCTTCGTTGTCACGCGCTGCCGCGAGCTTTTCGACCGCGGTGTTCGCGCCTGCGACATAGGTGGCGTGGTGCTTGGAATGGTGAAGCTCGTTGATCTCGCCCGAGATGTGCGGCTCGAGGGCGGAGTAATCGAAATCAAGGTCGGGCAAGGTGTACTCGGACACGTGGTTCCCTTCTCTAACGACGCCGTACCCATCATGTGATGCGGGCACGTTCGTCCTACTGCGGATCTTTCGTAGGGTTCAACCCAATCTCATTCCTACCCCCAGTGCAACAGTTGTAACCGAGATGCTTTTCTCGGAATAAATTCGTGTGAACGAGACAGTCGAATTGTTCGCCTGTGAATCCGCTCCGAATATCACGAAACAGTTGCGGAGTAGCTGCGGATTGGTCCAATACATGAACGGAACCTAAACTCGCGGGTGTGAATGGGGACCGACCGAGCCAGAACACGGTCGACGAGTCCGCCGCCACCCAGCCCGTCGATGCGCCCCGAGTCCAGATGGACGGTGCCGACCTCCTCCGCGTCATCGCCGTCCTCGCGGTGTTGTACTCCCACATCTCGTTCTATCTGCTCGACGACATCGGCGGCGGCTGGTGGATGATCGACGTCGTCAACACCGTTCTCGTCGACGGTGCCGGCCTCACCCTGCACCTGTCGTTCGTCGGTGTCAGCATCTTCATGCTGCTCACCGGCCTGCTGATCACCCGATCCGCCATGCGGCAATCGCGTCGGGACTTCATGGTCGCGCGCCTCGCCCGTCTCGTCCCCGCCCTCTGGTTCGCCGTCGCGATGGCCGTCATCCTCGTCAAACTCGGACTCAACGGGATGTTCAGCGGCCAACCCGGCATCACCAACGGCGAGGCGTTTCTCAGCTTCTTCCTCGGCGGCTTCTTCCTCCGCCCCGAAGTCGCCGTCCTCGGTGTCACCTGGACCCTCGTCGTGCAGATCGCGTTCTACCTCTACTGCGTCTCGATGCGCGGAACGCTGCGCACCAGGCCCATCGTCGTACCGCTGGTCGGAGCCGCACTGTGCGCGCTGGTGATCGTCTACAACCTCTACCTACCTCAGCCCTACACGGTTCCGTTTCTGACCAAGGTCGCAGGAGTGCTCCCCACCCTGTTCCTCGGACAGATCGCCTACCTCGCATGGGCACGACTCGTCACCTGGCGATGGGTCGTCGTCGGCGTCATCGCGCAGATCGAAGTGATTCGACTCGCCATCGAAGTCCACACCTTCTGGATGGATGGCACCTACCTCTGGACCCTGCTGGTCGTCACCGCCACCGTCCTGATCCTCGCCCGATACGACGGACCCATCACCCGCTGGCCCATCGTCCGATGGATCGGCACCCGCAGCTACGCGATCTACCTGATCCACACCCTCGTGCTCTACCGCATCTACGCAACCGTCGAACCGCACCTGGCCCCAGCGCCGCCGTCCTGGCATTCCTGGCCGGAACCGCCGCACTCGCCGAAATCACGTACCGATGGATCGAACTGCCCGCCGCACGACACATCAGCGCGCACTACGCACGCCTACGCGCCCGATCCGCCGCCTGACCGAGGCCCCCTGGGTACTCAATGTGACGTTCAGTGGACTTTTGGGCACTCAATGTCACGTTGAGTGGACTTTGGGCGGCGCGATTCGGTGGGGTCAGAGCTGCTGGAGAACCTCGGATGCGACGAGTTCGAGGTGATCGAGGTCGGTGAGGTCCATGGTCTGCAGGTACACGCGTGTCGCGCCGATGGCTCCGAAGCTGCCGATTCTGTCGACGAGTTCGGCGGGGCTACCGGCGGCACCGTTCTCGCGTAGCTCCGATACCTCGCGGCCGATGGCGGCGGCGCGTCGTGCAATTTCTTCTTCGGTGCGGCCGCAGCAGAGGACGAGGGCGTTGGAGTAGACGAGCGAGTCGGGGTCGCGATCGGCGGCTGTGCAGGCTGCGCGGACTCGACCGAACTGGGTCTCGGTGTCGGCCAGGGAGGCGAAGGGGATGTTGAATTCGTCGGCGTACTTCGCGGCGAGTGCCGGGGTGCGCTTCTTGCCTCCGCCGCCGATGACGATCGGCGGGTGGGGTGTCTGCACCGGCTTGGGGAGCGCAGGGGAGTCGGTGACGGGGTAGTGCGTGCCTGCGTGCGAGAAGGTCTCGCCGACGGGTGTGTTCCACAGTCCGGTGACGACGGCCAGTTGCTCCTCGAGTCGGTCGAAGCGTTCGCCGAGCGGCGGGAACGGAATGCCGTAGGCCTTGTGCTCGTCCTCGAACCAGCCGGCTCCGAGGCCGAGGTCCACGCGACCACCGCTCATGGCGTCGACCTGGGCGACGCTGATGGCGAGCGGCCCCGGGTAGCGGAAGGTCGCAGAGGTGACGAGGGTGCCCAGTCGAATGGTCGAGGTTTCGCGGGCGAGCCCGGCCAGGGTGATCCACGCGTCGGTGGGTCCGGGGCCGCCGTCGCCGCTCATCGCGAGGTAGTGGTCGGACCGGAAGAATGCGCCGTAGCCGAATTCCTCGGCAGCTTTCGCGACGCGGAGCAGTTCGTCGTACGTGGCGCCCTGTTGCGGTTCGGTGAAGACGCGTAGCTCGATGGAAGTCATGTTCGTCAGCCTAAACAGAGGATTCACGGGACCGCTGACGGCGGCTGTGTCAAATCACCATCGATCCACAGCCCGAGTTGGTATTCGGTACACCGCGAGACCGACTCGAAGCTTTGACCTGTGGATAGAAACCGGCACAGGCCCCGATTCTGTGGATCGATCTGTGGATACTGTGGATAACTTCTGTGACTGCAGTGACGTAGGTCATAGCGAGGCGACGCTTCGGTCGCGAGGACACGGGTGGCAGGCCCGCGCGGACGCGTGACAAGATCGAGGTGTGTCTCATCCCGAGCAGTCGCCTGCCGTCACCGTCGATCGTCTCCCGGTGCCGTTCCCGACGGCGGCCATCCTGCTCGACGTCCGCGAGGACGACGAGTGGCAGGCCGGACACGCACCCGACGCCGTTCACATCCCGATGGGCGACATTCCGTCCCGCGCCGGTGAGATCGACAACCAATCCGAGGTGTACGTCGTCTGCAAAGCCGGTGGTCGCTCGGCTCGCGTCGTCGAATACCTCAACCGCGTGGGTTACGACGCGATCAACGTCGACGGTGGCATGCTCGCCTGGCACGCCGCTGGTCGACCGATCCAGCGCGACGACGCCCACGAAGCGAGAATCATCTAGATGTCGGCACCGCAGGGACGCGCTCAGGCGTTCCAGGTCTGTGCCCGCTGCAGCACCCGCTGGGCTGTCGGCGCACGGCCGGGCACCTGGTGCCCCCGCTGC